>CAZULI010000154.1:0-4540 GCA_964621095.1 uncultured Acidimicrobiaceae bacterium
CTCTCCGCCGCCGTCACCACCTTCGGGTCCGAGGTCGATGACCCAGTCGACCGACTTGATCACGTCAAGGTTGTGCTCGATCACGACCACCGTGTTCCCCGAGTCCACCAATCGTTGGAGGACACCGAGGAGTTTGCGGATGTCCTCGAAATGCAGACCGGTGGTGGGTTCGTCAAGGATGTAGAACGTCCTGCCGGTCGAGCGTTTCCCGAGTTCCGCGGCGAGCTTGACCCGTTGCGCCTCCCCACCGGAGAGGGTCGGAGCCGGTTGACCGAGCCGTACATACCCGAGACCAACGTCGTACAGCGTCCCGAGCACCCGGGCGATCTTCGGCTGGTGCTCGAAGAACGTCAGGGCTTCCTCGATCGACATGTCGAGCACGTCGGCGATGGAGTGGCCCTTGAACTTCACCTCGAGGGTGTCGCGGTTGTACCGGAGCCCGCCGCATGTGTCGCACGGAACGTACACATCGGGGAGGAAGTGCATCTCGATCTTGAGGGTCCCGTCCCCCTTGCAGGTCTCACACCGCCCACCCGAGACGTTGAACGAGAACCTCCCCGGCTTGTACCCACGCATCCTCGCATCCTCCGTCGAGGCGAAGAGCTCCCGGATGGCGTCGAACGCCTTCGTGTACGTCACCGGGTTCGACCGTGGCGTCCGGCCGATGGGGGACTGGTCGATGTTGATCACCTTGTCGATCAGCTCGAGGCCCTCGGTCTTCTTGTGTCGTCCCGGCCTGACCCGGGACCCATGGAGGGAGCCGTGGAGCGCTTTCGAGAGGATCTCCTGGACGAGCGACGACTTTCCGCTGCCCGAGACGCCCGTCACGGCGGTCAGGGTGCCGAGGGGGAACTCGACATCGATCCCCTTGAGGTTGTTCTCGGCGGCGCCCCGGATCGTGATGTGCTCCCGGCGACCGTTCCGGCGGGTGGCAGGGACAACGATCTTCCGCTTCCCGGAGAGGAACTGGCCGGTGATCGACTGCTCTTCGGCCTCAAGATCCTTCACGGTCCCTTGGGCGACCACCACGCCCCCATGCTCACCGGCGCCAGGGCCGATGTCCACGACGTGATCGGCGATCCGGATGGTGTCCTCGTCGTGTTCGACCACGATGAGGGTGTTGCCAAGATCCCGCAACCGCAGGAGAGTCTCGATCAACCGCTGGTTGTCGCGCTGGTGCAACCCGATCGACGGCTCATCAAGGATGTACAGCACCCCCACGAGACCGGACCCGATCTGGGTCGCCAGTCGGATGCGTTGTGCCTCCCCTCCGGCGAGGGTGGCTGCCGACCGGGCGAGGGTGAGGTAGTCGAGACCAACCGCCACCAGGAAGTTGAGGCGCTCTGCGATCTCCTTGACGATCGGGTCGGCGATCGTCGCGTCTCTCGTGTCGAGTTTGAGATCGGTCAGGAACGCCAACGCCGCGCGGAGACTCATGTGTGACACGTCAGAGATGCTGCGGTCGCCGATCGTCACGGCGAGCGAGATGGGGTTCAACCTGCCGCCGAGACACGTGGCACAGGGAATCTCCCGCATGTACTGCTGGTACGCGGCCCGTGCACTGTCGGACTCGGCGTCTGCGTACCGGCGGTCAACCCACGAGAGGACTCCCTCAAACGCTGCGTCGTAGGAGCGCTCCCTGCCGAACCGGTTCTGGTAGCGGACGGCGTACGTCTGGTCGCCGGAACCGTTGAGGAAGAGGTCCTTCTGCTGTTGTGTGAGCGACGACCACGGCGCGTTGACGTCAACCTTGTGGGCGGTGGCAACGGCTCGGATCAGGCGCTGGAAGTACGTCATGCGGTGCCGTCCCCGCCAGGGGCTGAGGGCGCCCTCGGCGAGGGAGAGGTCCGGCTGGGGCACCACGAGGTCGGCGTCCACCTGGTACCTCGTGCCGATTCCGGAGCAGGCAACACACGCCCCGTACGGGCTGTTGAAGGAGAAGTTCCGTGGCTGGAGATCCTCGAACGACAACCCGCACTCGGGGCAGGCGAACGCCTGGGAGAACGAGAGGGTCGGTCCGTCCTCGATGTCGACGAGGGCCGTTCCGTCGGCGAGATCGAGTGCCGTCTCGATCGACTCGGTCAGCCGCCGCTCGATCCCCTTCTTGCGTACGAGACGGTCAACCACGACCTCGATCGTGTGCTGCTCGTACCGGGCGAGGGTGATCTCATCGGTCAGTTCGGTGATCTCGCCATCGATGCGTGCCCGGGAGTACCCCGCCTTCACGAGGTCCGCAAGCAACTGGTCGTACTCCCCCTTCCGGCCCTGGACGATGGGGGCAAGCACCATGAAACGTGTCCCTTCCGCAAGCTCCAGCACCCGATCGACGATCTGCTGGGGGGACTGGCGGGAGACGGCGTTGCCGTCGTTGGGGCAGTGCGGCACCCCGATGCGGGCGAACAGGAGTCTCAGGTAGTCGTGGATCTCGGTCACGGTGCCAACGGTCGACCTCGGGTTGCGGCTCCTCGTCTTCTGGTCGATCGAGATCGCAGGTGAGAGTCCCTCGATGAAGTCCACCGCCGGTTTGTCCATCTGCCCGAGGAACTGGCGGGCGTACGCGGAGAGGCTCTCGACGTAGCGCCGTTGTCCCTCGGCGTACACCGTGTCGAACGCAAGGGAGGACTTCCCTGAGCCGGAGAGCCCGGTGAAGACGATCATTTTGCCGCGCGGCAGCTCCAGATCGATGTTCTTGAGGTTGTGCTCCCTCGCCCCTTTGATGACGATGCTGTCACGCGCCATCGTGTGTCATGGTCCTGCTGCTCGCCTCTGTCCACCCCGCCCGTGGGGGAACACCTGTTCTATGGTCCGTCCCGCAAGTGTACCGAGTGGGAGCGACACGAAACGGGGAGCGCGGCGCTACCTCGCGGCGTCGGTGAGCTCCCGAAGCTCCCGTTTGAGGTCGTTGATCTCGTCCCTGAGACGGGCCGCGTACTCGAACCGCAGCTCCGCGGCCGCCTCGTTCATCTCCTCCTCAAGGGACTGGATCAGGCGACGCAGATCAGGTGTCGTGAGGTCAAGGGGCTCCCGACGCCGCAGCTCGGCCGCCCTCCGCTCGGGGGCCGGCGCCCTGTTTGAGGAGACCAACTCGAGAATGTCGGACACCTTCTTGCGGATCGTCTGGGGGTCGATGCCGTGGTCCTCGTTGTACGCAAGCTGTCGCATGCGACGCCGGTTCGTCTCGTTGAGGGCCCGCCGCATCGAGTCGGTGAGCTCGTCTGCGTACATGATCACCGAGCCATCCACGTTCCGGGCGGCCCGACCGATCGTCTGGATGAGGCTTGTCTCTGACCGCAGGAACCCCTCCTTGTCGGCGTCAAGGATCGCCACGAGGGCAACCTCAGGGAGGTCGAGCCCCTCGCGGAGCAGGTTCACCCCGATGAGCACGTCGTACTCCCCGAGCCGGAGGTCACGCAGGATCTGGACCCGTTCGAGGGTGTCGATGTCGCTATGGAGGTACCTGGCCCGCACCCCCAACTCAAGGAGGTACTCCGAGAGATCCTCCGCCATCTTCTTGGTGAGTGTCGTCACCAGCACCCGCTGGTCGTTGGCGGCGGCGTCCCTCACCTCAGCCACGAGATCATCGATCTGACCCTTCGTGGGCCGAACCACCACGGCAGGGTCAACGAGCCCCGTGGGACGGATGATCTGTTCGACGACCTGCGCCGACTGCTCGAACTCCCAGGTGCTCGGGGTCGCCGACAGGAGCACGCACTGGTTCACCCGCCCGTACCACTCCTCAAACGTAAGCGGACGGTTGTCAAGCGCCGACGGCAGGCGGAACCCGTGTTCGATCAGCGTGTCCTTCCGGGACCGGTCCCCTGCGTACTGGCCACGGATCTGCGGGATCGTCACATGGCTCTCATCGATCACCATCAAGAAGTCGTCAGGGAAGTAATCAAGGAGGGTGAACGGCGCCTCCCCCGGCTCGCGACCGTCAAGGACCCGCGAGTAGTTCTCGATCCCCGAGCAGTACCCCACCTCACGCATCATCTCGATGTCGTAGTTCGTCCGCATCGCCAACCGTTGGGCTTCGAGCAGCTTTCCGCTGTGTTCCAGCGTCTCCAGGCGGCTCCCGAGCTCCTCCCGGATGCCGGCGATCGCCTTGTTGAGGATCTCGTTCGAGGTCACGTAATGCGTCGCCGGGTACACGAACACCTCTGACAGCTCCTCGATCACCTCACCGGTGACGGGGTTCATGCGGGTGATGCGCTCCACCTCGTCCCCCCAGTACTGGATGCGCATGATCGTTTCCTCGTACGTGGGGAACACCTCAAGGGTGTCCCCCTTGACCCGGAACGTCCCCCTCGTGAGGTTCACCTCGTTGCGGTCGTACTGGATGTTGATGAGCCGTTTGATCGCCTCGTCGAGGGCGAACTCCACCCCGGTGATGAGCCGGAGGAGCTGTCCCTCGTAATGCTCGGGGGATCCGAGCCCGTAGATCGCAGAGACCGAGGCAACGATGACGACGTCCCTGCGGGTCAGCAGGGCGGCCGTTGCGGCGTGGCGGAGACGATCAATCTCGTCGTTGATCGTTGACTCC
>CAZULI010000155.1:0-4402 GCA_964621095.1 uncultured Acidimicrobiaceae bacterium
CCCGAATGGCGGTGGCACCGCTGCTGCACGCGTTCTCGACATTGACGAGTGGCAGACCCGCCATCCCCACCTGGGCGAGAATGCGCTGACCCATGACCATGCCCTGGAAGACGTGACCAACGTACGCGGACTCAATGATCCTGGGATCGATCCCTGCATCCCCGATCGCCTCAAGCAGTGCCTCTGCGCCGAGGTCGGTGGCGTCACGGTCGGGGTGCTTGCCGAACCGGGTCATCCCGACCCCGGTGATGTGAACCTGGCTCATGCTGAGACCTCCCGTGGCTGGAACCGGTACCCCGTGAGGGCGTTGCCTTCCTCGTCCTGCCCGAACGGTTCGAGGGTCAGCACCATGGGCATCCCGATCGTGATGTCCTCAAACGCAACACCAGAGAGCTGGCCCATGATCCGCACCCCTTCGGGGAAATCCACGTAGCCAAGAGCGTAGGGCACGTCGAACTCCGGTGTCGACTGGCGGACGATCGAGTAGGTGTAGAGGACGCCCTCGGTGGAGAGGGGGACCGTTTCAAGCTCCTGGCTCAGGCACCCTGCACACGCTTCGCGAACGGGGAAGAAGTGGGCCCCACACGTGCGACAGCGACTCCCGAGGAGGTTGCCCGTGCCATCGGCACGCACCTCGAGTTCACCCGGTCGGAACGATGCACCCATCACCGATGTCGTCAATGGTCCTCCTTGAACTGCAACCTTCCGTCCGGTCGGTCGTCTTTGACGAGTGTCATCGTGAGGCGCCGTCGCGTCAATGAGCCACCAACATCATTTGAGTAATGCAGAAGGCTTACCACGCCACCCCGTTCGAGCAGGAGTACCGGCCCCTGGTGGGGCGATCAGGCGTCTGATGCATTTGCATCACGGAAATGAATCATTGAGCGGATTGCCGGAACGGAGTATGCCTGCGAGTCTATCCGTAAGCCAACCGACCGGCCGGAAGGCTACAAGACTCCGAGGAGGAAGCGTGGTGCAATCGGACAACGCCAGCAACCGGGAACAGGAGCTGCTCTACGACTGGAACCAGATTGGTAGCGAATCCCTACCAGTCCCGCCCGTGGTCGAACTCGACGACGAATCACTCCGTGATGGGCTCCAGAGCCCGTCGGTACGCCAACCGAATCTCGATGAGAAGCTCGAGATCCTCCACCTCATGGAGGGTCTCGGCATCCATGCTGCCAACCTCGGGTATCCGGGGGCCGACCCCGTCATGGTCGACCATGTGGTCGGCCTTGCCGAGGAGATCCGCAACGAAGGCTTCAAGATCTCCGCAAACTGCGCAGGTCGTACCCACCCGGCCGACATCCTCCCCATCGCCGAAGCTCAGCAACGCTCCGGGGTCCCGATCGAGGCAGCACTCTTCATCGGCATGAGCCCCATCCGTCAGTTCGTTGAGGGCTGGGACGTCGACTTCCTCACCAGGACCACCGTCGAAGCGGTCACCCTCGCCCGCCAGCAGGATCTCGAAGTCATGTACGTGACCGAGGACACAACCCGGGCACGGCCTGACATTCTCCGCAAGGTGTACACCGCCGCGATTGAGGCCGGAGCACGCCGCATCTGTCTTGCGGACACCGTTGGTCACGCAACACCGTGGGGTGTCGCTGCGCTCGTCAAGTTGGCGGTTGAGATCGTCAAGGACTCCGGTGAGGATGTCAAAATCGACTGGCACGGTCACCGCGACCGCAACCTGTCAGTCATCAACTCGCTCCAAGCGCTCTCTGCGGGTGCAACCCGGGTCCATGGATGCGGTGTCGGCATCGGTGAACGGGTCGGGAACACACCGATGGAGATGTTGCTCGTCAACCTCAAGCTGCTCGGATGGCTCGACCACGACCTGACGACGCTCCCCGCGTACTGTGAGGCGATCTCGAAGGCAACGGACACACCCATCCCCAACAACTGGCCGGCCATCGGTGAGGACGCGTTCGTGACGAGCACCGGTGTTCACGCAGCCGCGGTCCTCAAGGCGTTCCAGACGGGGGATCTCTGGCTTGCGAACCGGATCTACAGCGGTGTTCCAGCCGACGACCTCGGGCGCGAGCAGGAGATCACCGTTGGGCCGATGAGCGGAAAAGCAAACGCCGTTGCCTGGCTCACGAAACGGGGGTACGACCCGGACGAGGCAACCGTCGACAAGATCCTTGCCACCGCCAAGATATCCGATCACGTCCTGCTCGAGAGTGAGATCTTCGAGCTCCTATCGACTGCGAACACATGATGAGCATTGACATGGAATCCCGCCCAACAACACGAGCCAAGGTGCTCCTGTCCGGAAACGAAGCGATCGCACAAGGGGCGGTCGAAGCAGGCGCCCTCGTTGCAGTGGGGTACCCGGGAACACCAAGCACGGAGATCCTCGAATCGATCGCACACCGGACCGACATGCTGGTCCGCTGGTCACCCAATGAGAAGGTGGCCCTGGATGTCGCGCTCGGGGCGTCCCTGGGTGGTGTGCGCACGATCTGCACGATGAAGCACGTCGGTCTCAACGTCGCGGCAGACACGTTCATGACCATGGCGTACACGGGGGTTGGTGCCGGGCTCGTCATCATCACCGCTGACGACCCTGGCATGCACAGCTCCCAGAACGAGCAGGACAACCGGGCGTACGCACGCATGGCCGGCGTCCCCCTGCTCGAACCAAGCAACAGTGCCGAGGCGAAAGCGTTCACGGCTCTCGCCTTTGAGATCTCAGAGCAGTATGACACCCCGGTTCTCGTTCGTACCACGACACGAGTTTCGCACAACCGAGGCGTCGTCGAGCTCGGGGACCGTATGGACAAGCCAGTCGCCGGCTTCGTGCGCAACCCGCAGAAGTACGTCATGATTCCAGGTCACGCCCGAGGGCGGCGACCGGCTCTCCTACGGCGCCTTGAGGACCTCGCAACGTACGCCGACGAGAGTCCTCTCACGGAGGAGTCCGGGAGCGGAACCACGTACGGCGTGGTGACCTCCGGAATCGCCCACAACTATCTGCGTGAGGTTCTGCCTGACGCCAAAGCGCTCAAACTCGGCATGAGCTACCCGCTCCCGATGGAGAGGATCAAGGAGTTTGCAGACACCGTGGATCGCTTGTTCGTGCTCGAAGAACTCGAGCCGATCGTCGAGAACGAACTTCTGGCTGCTGGCATCGCCGTTGATGGCAAGGAGTTCTTCCCCCGGATGGGTGAGTTCAGCCCCGATGTGGTCCGAAGAGGGTTTGCCACTGCGGGGATCCTCCCTGAGTATCTGACGATCGAAGCTGCACCGACCACCGTGGCACGCCCACCATTGTTGTGCCCTGGTTGTCCTCACTCGCCGCCATTCATGGCCCTCAAGCGTCTCGGGGCGGTCGTCACCGGGGACATCGGCTGCTACACCCTTGCCGCACTCGAACCGCTCTCATCGATGGACACCTGCATCGCGATGGGGTCCAGCATCGGCATGGCCGTCGGTATGGCGGCGTCGGGCGGGGCAGGCGCACCCGTGGTTGCAACCATTGGTGACTCCACCTTCCTCCACGGCGGTATCGCAGGGCTCGCCGATGCGGTGTACGCAGATGCGAACATCACGGTGATCATCCTCGACAACGGAACCACGGCGATGACGGGAGGCCAGGAGCATCCCGGTACCGGCGCCACCTTGCAGGGGGGCGAAGCATCAGCGGTTGACCTGGTGGGGCTGTGCAAAGCGCTTGGTGTCAAGGATGTCCGGGTTGTCGATCCGTACGACATGAGTGCAACGTACGCCGCCATTGCGGGCTCGATCGGCCACATCGGCCCATCGGTGGTCATCACAAACCGGCCATGCGTCGAAGCGCCCGTCAAGGTCCGGGACACACCATTCATGGTGATCGCCGATGACTGCACCGCCTGTCAGCTCTGCCTGACGACCGGTTGTCCGTCCATCGTGTGGTCAGACGAGACGTATGAGGATCGGCGCAAGGTCGTCATCGACACGGTCACCTGCACCGGGTGCACGATCTGTGCCCAGATCTGCCCACCCCGGGCCATCATCCGGGTGGACGCCCTCGCAGGAGCAACATCATGACCACGGCAACGATGAACACGGACTCCGTCCTCGACCCCACCAAGGGACTTCTCCTGGCAGGGGTCGGTGGACAGGGGGTCATTCTCGCCAGCATGATCATCGCCGACGCTCTCATGCGCGCCGGGTTTGACGTCAAGCAGAGCGAAGTGCACGGCATGGCCCAGCGTGGCGGATCCGTCGTCAGCCACATTCGGTGGGGCAAGCAGGTTGCCAGCCCCCTCGTCGAGAAAGGGACCGCCGAAGTGGCGGCCGCCTTTGAATGGGCCGAAGCGATCCGTTGGTCCGACTACGTGCGTGATGGTGGTGCCGTTGTCACCGACGTGAAAACCATCGTTCCCCCTGGTGCGTGCAACAACACCAAGGAGTG
>CAZULI010000156.1:0-4401 GCA_964621095.1 uncultured Acidimicrobiaceae bacterium
GCCCCACCACGATCCCGTCGCGTGCCCCCTTGTCGATGAACCGGACATTGTCGAAAGAGGATGGGCCTGACGAGTAGATCCTGGCCGTCACCGTCGGGAGTTGCATCGGACTCTCAACCCCTGCGATCGCCTCAAGCTGGCGGACCTGCTCCTTGAGCGCCTCGGTTTCAAGAATCTGCGCCTCAAGTTCCTTGACCCGACTCGCCAGCCGATCATTCTCGTCACGAAGACCCGCGAGGTTCGCCACCCCATCGACGAACCCGACCAGCGGACTCGCCGCCCAATCGACACTCTTTTGCAGCGGACCGAAAATCGACTGTGTGCCCTCACGCAGGACGTTGGCCACACTGTCACCATCATCGCGGACGTCAAACGTCGCGATGATGAACCCGACCGCAATGAGCGACACGAAGAGAATCGTCGCCCGGTTCATTCGGGTTCCCGATGTGGAGACCATGAGGAAAAGCGCGCGCCCGCCTAGGCGCGGCCGGACGATTGGAGCACCGATTGAAGCACGTCGAACTCCTCCAGGCACGCCCCTGAACCGATCACCACACTGTGCAGTGGACGATCCGCTGTCACAATCGGCATGCCGGTCTCATGGGCGAGCCTCATGTCGAGACCTTTCAGGTACGCACCACCACCCGTGAGAACAATGCCGCGCTCCATGATGTCGGCCGCCAACTCGGGGGGTGTCTTGTCCAGGGTGTACTTGACCGCGTCAACCACCGAATGCACAGGTTCCTCGAGCGCCTCGCGTACCTCTGCACTTGAGATGACGATGGTCTTGGGCAGACCCGTGATCAGGTCCCGACCACGAACCTCAGCGGCTGGCTCATCGGGGAACACCCATGCTGACCCGATGGCCATCTTGATCTGTTCAGCGGTCCGCTCCCCCAGCATGAGGCTGAACTCCTTCTTGGTCCATTGGATGATCGCCTCGTCGAACTCGTCCCCACCGATGCGGGACGACTTCGACACCACGATGCCCCCAAGGGAGATCACGGCGACCTCGGTGGTCCCACCACCAATGTCGACAACCATTGAACCGGTCGGCTCATGAACCGGGAGGCCAACCCCGATCGCGGCAGCCATCGGCTCCTCGATCGTGTACGCCCGCCTGGCACCTGCGTGGTATGCGGCCTCCTCGACGGCGCGACGCTCAACGGCGGTGATCCCGGACGGCACACAGATGACGATGCGTGGGCGTGCTGCGAACCGACCCGTATGCACCTTGTCAATGAAATAACGCAGCATCTTCTCGGTGATGTCGAAATCGGCGATGACACCGTCCCTGAGCGGCCGGATCGCCTGGATGTAGGACGGGGTCCGCCCGATCATCCGCTTGGCAGCCATACCAACCTCGAGCGGCCGGTTGTCACGGGTGTTGATCGCCACAACCGATGGCTCGTTGAGCACAATCCCTTGGCCGCGTACGAACACAAGTGTGTTGGCGGTCCCGAGATCAACAGCCATGTCGCGACCGGCAAAAGAGAGAAGGCTATTCATGTGACTTCCAGGTTGTTCGTCCGAGTGTACCCAGCGAGCCGGTAATCCGCGTAAAAACGGCGCGTCTGGTCAGCCAAAGAAGATGTCCAGCTCCCGCCGAGCGCTGTCCACGGAGTCAGAGCCGTGCACAATGTTCTCCGTGATCACCAGAGCGAGATCACCACGGATCGTCCCGGGGGCTGCATCAACGGGGTTGGTGGCACCCATCAGGCTGCGGACAACCGCAACGGCGTCCTCACCGGACCACTCCATCGCGACCACCGGGCCAGAGGTGATGAAGGACACCAGATCGGGAAAGAACGGCTTGTCGGTGTGCTCGGCGTAGTGGCGACCGGCGAGCTCATCGTCGATGGTCAGCATGGACATTTTGACGAGGTTCAGGCCCTTCCGTTCCAGGCGGCCGATGACCTCACCCACGAGGCCACGGGCAACGCCGTCGGGTTTGATCATCACATAGGTGTGTTCGAGTGACATGACGCTCCAAACATGGGGGAATTGCGGTCACAGGTTACGGACGACCCCCGGCTTTCAACTCACGACCGGTCTGTGATCAGTCGAACAGATCAGATGCCTGCTCGTCGTCGATGTCGTCGATGTCGTCCTCGGCCACGTCCGCCTCAAAGCGGAGATGGGCCTCCGTTGACCGGTCCGGCCCAACCGTGAACACGTCCCGGACGTTGCCGACGAGGTACAAGGAACCGGCAACGATGACGCCCCCGTCGGAACCTGCATCGGACACCGCGTCGGCAAGGGCGGCCTCAGAGGATGCATATGCGGCGGCGGGTACACCCAGCACGGACTGGACGCGATCTGCAACGTCTTGTGGTGGTACGGCCTCTGGGTCGATCGCTGCGGTGGCGTACACCGAGCTGACGAGTCCCTTGAGCGGGGCGACAAGGGTCTCGATCGGGCGCTGACCCTTCACACCGATGACGAGGTTCCATTCCTTTACGGGGAACTCCTCCTTGAGGGCGTGGGCGAGACCGTGGAACCCCTGCTCATTGTGCGCACCATCGAGGAGTACTGTTGGCCGGTAGCGAACCACCTCCAGGCGACCTGGGGAGGTGAGGGATGCGATCGCAAGGTTGAGTGAGCCAGCGTTCAGTGCCCGACCAAGGAGCATCTCACATGCCGCGATTGCGGTGGCGAGATTGTCCACCTGATGCCGGCCATGGAGGCGGAGGTGGAGGTCCTCGTACTCGCTATGCACACCATGGATGGAGCACTGCCACCCGCCAAGGACGGTGGATGCCGATTCGACGGTGAAATCGAGACCGTACCGAAGCCAGTTCGCCCCCGTCTCGTCGATCCGTTTGGCTGCGACATCGATCGCATCCGGCGGGAGCGGTCCGGTCACGAGGGTGCCCCCTTCCTTGACGATCGCCATCTTCTCGGCGGCGATCTCCGGGATCGTGGTCCCGAGGTACTCGGTGTGATCGACCCCGATCCCCGTGACCACCGAGACGTCAGCGTTGAGGACGTTGGTTGCGTCCAGGCGACCACCGAGCCCAACCTCGACGACCGCCACATCAACGGTTGCGTTTGCAAACAGCGCGAACCCAAGGGCAACCGTTGTCTCGAAGTACGTCACCGTGGTGGCGTTGTCCCGCTCGTACTTCTCCACGAACCACGCAATGTCGCCCACGGCCTCCGTGAACTGCTCCTCAGTGATGGGTACCCCATGGAGATCAAACCGTTCCTCGATGGTGTGCAGGTGCGGAGAGGTGAACCCGCCGACGGCGAGACCGTGCGCCCCAAGGATCTGTTGAACCATGCGGGTCACGGTTGTCTTGCCGTTCGTCCCCGCGACGTGAACCGTCGAGTACGTCGCCTGTGGGTCGCCCATCAACGCAAGCAGGCCACTGATCCGTTCCAGCCCCGGCTGGACCCCCGCACCGATACGGGCATCAAGAAACGCTTCGGCTTCGGCGCGCGTCGTGATCAGCGGGATCTCGCTGGTCATCACTCACCAAGTTCGGCGAGAAGTGCGTGCTGTTTGTCGAGCTCGGCCTGCAACGCGTCGACCCGCTCCCGCTCGGCTACGACCACGTCCTGGGGGGCACGCTCGACGAAGCTCGGGTTGTCGAGCTTGGCGCGTGTCTTGGAGAGATTGGCCTCAACCTCAGCGATCGCTTTCCTGAGACGGGGCCGTTCGGCCTCCATGTCCACCAACCCATGCAGAGGAACGAACGCCTCAACGCCGTCCGCCGCAAGCCGGGTGTTTCCGGTGATCGGGTCGGGCCTTGCACCAGCAGACGGGGACGCGTTTGCAAGGGATGCCAGCTGTCTCATCCACCAGTCGGGTAGCTCGGTCGCAGAGACCACCGTGACGGGGATCTCCGTTCTGGGTGAGATCTGGTGCTGGGACCGGAACTGTCTGACACCGGCGACGATCCCTTGGAGCGACCCGATCTGGAGCGGCGTCGCGTACGACGGTACCTGAGGCCATGGTGCCGTGATCATGAGGGTGGAACCGTCGCCAAGGTGGCTCCAGAGTTCCTCGGTCACAAACGGCATGGCAGGGTGGAACAGCTTGAGAACGTCCCTGAGGAGGACCCCGAGGGTGGTTCTCATGGAGGATGCTCGCGTGTCATCGTCAGCGACCGTCTTGGCCATCTCGAGGTACCAGTCGAACACCTCGGACCACGCAAAGCTGTACAGCAGGCCGTAGGCGTCCGAGAGCCGGTACTGGTCGACGAGCTCGTCGAACGCTGAGGTCACCTCACCGAGTCGTGAGAGGATCCATGCGTCCTCGGGACCTGGTTGCTCCGGGTACCCCCCATCGGCGGGGACGTCCGTCACGCCCATGAACTCGACCGCAAACCGCATCGCGTTCCACAGCTTGTTCCCGAATCGGCGCGAGGCGTCGATCCACTCGACGTTGAGTGGGAT
>CAZULI010000157.1:0-4357 GCA_964621095.1 uncultured Acidimicrobiaceae bacterium
CACCCGTATCGCCGCCGGCCAGCTCCCCCGATTCCGGCGGAACGATCAGGCAACCACGCTCCTGCAGGGTCGCCATGTTCTGGCGCGTGGCTGGGTTCTCCCACATCTCGGTGTGCATGGCCGGAGCAACCAGGATCGGAGCAGTGGTCGCCAACACCGTTGCGATGAGAGCGTTCGAGGACTCCCCCGAGGCGAGTTTTGCGATGGTGGCGGCGGTGGCAGGCGCTATCACCACGACATCAGCCCACGCCGCGAGCGTTGTGTGTGGGGACGGATCCTCTCCACCGGTGAGTTTGACGATCGGGTCGAACCCAGTGAGTGCCGCAAAGGTGGCAGGACCGATGAACTGGGTCGCGGCAGGGGTCATGACGACCCGTACCGAGGCTCCGTGCTCGGTCAAACGACGGGTGAGGTACGCCGCTTTGTAGGCGGCGACTCCCCCGGTGACGCCGAGGACAATCCGCCGCCCGGCAAGCATGACCTACTCCTCGTTCGGAGCAGCCACGACCTTGTCGTGGTAGATCTCCTCGAGGGCGATCGACAGCGGTTTGCGGGAGAATGAGTGGACCTGTGGCGGCACGTAGCCACCAACACCCGCACCGAGTTCGTGGAAGTACGCGTTGATCTGGCGGGCGCGCCGTGACGACAGGATCACGAGGCCAAAGCGTGACTCCGTCTTGTCAACGAGTGCACCAATGGGTGGCTCAAGCATCATGAGGCGGCTCCTGTTCGCAGAGGATCAGCGGGTCTTCACCAGTCTGTGGCTGATCCGGGACGCCGTTGAGTATACCGAGAACCTCACTGATGGCATCGGCGAGATCGTCGTTGATGACCACGTGGTCATAGAGCTCCTCAGCGTCGGCGATCTGGGGACCAGCGACGGCCAATCGCCGCTCGATGTCGTCCTGGGACGTGTCCCCACGGTCCTTGAGCCGCTGCGCGAGCGCTGCCAGGCTCGGTGGACGGACAAAGATCATCAGTGCCTCGGGGAACGTCTCCCTGATCTGTTTGGCGCCTTCGTTCTCGATGTCGAGGATCACGTCAAACCCGGCGTCGAGGAGGGGGAGTACCGATGCGCGGGGGGTTCCGTAGAGATTCCCGCCGAACGACGCCCACTCAAGCATCTCGCCACGCTCGCGCAAGGCGTCGAACTCGTCCATGGCCAGGAAGCGGTAGTCGACACCGTCGACCTCATCCAGTCGTGGCTGACGGGTCGTCGCCGAAACCGAGAAGCGGGCATCAGTGCGGGCCAACACGGCATCCACGATGCTCGACTTGCCCACTCCTGAGGGACCTGAGATGACGATGAGTCTGCCCTTAGGAGAATCGTTCAAGGAGCGCCTTGGTTTGTCGGGGGGTCATGCCGCGGAGTGTACGGTTGTCCGCGATCCCGATCTCCTCAAGCAACCGGATCGTGGAGATCTTCCCCATACCGGGCATCGCCCCCACGATCACCTTGACCCGGGTACCGGCGACCAGGTCATCCTCGGACGCCCGTTCCAGGACATCGGAGAACGTCAGGGACCCGGTTTGCAGCAGGGCCGTGATCTCCGCACGCGTTCTGCGTGCGAGCCGGGCGCGTTCAAGCGCCGCTGCCCGTTGTTCATCTGTCATCTCAGGAAGCACATGCCCTCCCCTCTCTGGCCCATCGTATCAACTCGAGCGCTGAATCCTCGTGATACTCGTCAGGATCGTCTCGGCCGCTCGTGCG
The DNA here is from genome assembly GCA_964621095.1 of uncultured Acidimicrobiaceae bacterium. GTDB lineage: Bacteria > Actinomycetota > Acidimicrobiia > Spongiisociales > UBA5794 > UBA5794. The sequence continues at coordinate 1,712 of CAZULI010000157.1, forward strand.
GGATCCTCAGCGGCCGTGATCGGGCGTCCGATCACCAGGAAGTTCGCCCCACGTTCGATCGCCTCTTCTGGCGTGGCAACCCGTTCCTGGTCGTCGTCACGGTCCACCGGTCTGATACCGGGCGTGACCCGCACCAACTCCGGTGCTGCCTGGCGCACGACGTTGAGCTCCTGGGGGGAGCACACGACACCTTCACACCGGGCCTGCATCGCCACCTTGGACATTCTCCCCACCAGTTGTCCCGGTGTGCGGCCGATGCCGATCCGTTCCAGATCGACTCCCGACAGCGAGGTGAGGACCGAGACGCCGAGGATGCCGGCGGCGGCGAAACCAGCCCCTTTCTGGAGACCAGCCACCGCAGCTTCGAGCATCTCCTGTCCACCCGAGATGTGGGCGGTCACCCATCGTGCGCCGTGGTTTCCGAGACGTTCAGCGGCGCGCTCCACCTGGCTTGGGATGTCGTGAAGCTTCGCATCAGCAAAGACGGGCCGCTCGAGCCGTACGAGGGCGTCAATGGTGGCAGGACCGGGCCCGTGCAGGAGTCCGAGACCGATCTTGAACGCACCGACGTGGGGGGCCACGCTGCGTGCCACGGCGACGGCTTGTTCCGCCGTGGGAAGATCAAGGGCGACAATGATCGGGTTCACCATGGTTCATACGCTCCAACAAGATCAGTGACGCGCTCGATACCGTGGACACGACCGTAGCGCTGCAAGTCCCTCGTGATGGTGCGGGCAATCCGTGGTCGTCCGAAATGGGCGGTTCCGATGGCGACCGCTGTTGCCCCGGCCAGGAGGTACTCCACGACGTGGTTGGCGTCGGCGACACCACCGCACCCCACAATGGGGATCTCGGGAACATCACGGGCGACCTCGATGACACACCGAAGTGCAATCGGACGGAGGGCCTCACCCGAGTATCCACCGATGACGCCAGAAAGAAGCGGCTTTCTCGTGGCCGGATCAAACCCTGCACCCCTTGCGGTGTTGGACACCACAACCCAGTCCGCACCGGCCTCGGCACATGCGGCGGCAACTGCCGAGATCGGTTCGGCGTCCGGCGAGAGCTTTGCACCGATCGGGAGCGTCGTGACCTCGCGAACCGCAGCAACGATCGCTCCTGAAACGGCGCTGTCGAGCCCAAACGGGGTTCCGTCGAGGTTGGGACACGAGAGGTTGATCTCGATCGCGGCGACCCCTGCGGTGCTCATGAGCGAGGCGACTTCTGCAAACCCGTCGATATCCTCACCAACGACACTCCCCCAGATCGGCACCGGGACCGTCCCGAGCTCCGACCCGATCTCTTCAAGCCAGGCGTGAACACCGGGGTTCTGGATACCGATCCCGTTCAACATGCCACCTCCGGCAGGGGCCATCCGGGGTGCCCTGCGGCCATCCCATGGAACCGGGGAGACCGATTTGGCGACCGCTCCCCCATAGAGGGAGAACTCGATCGTGTCACGGAACTCGACCACCGAACCAACGGTGCCCGAGGCGGCAATCAGCGGGGACCGCAACGACAGCGGGCCGAGCGTGACACCGAGGTTCACGTGTCGACCTTCATCTTCTGGTGGTACTCCTGCAGGCTCGTCACCCCAAGAGGCTCCTGATGGGCTGCCCGAATCGATCGGGCGACGGCCAATCCACCCTGGGCCGTGGTGACCGAAGGAATCGCGTGTGCGGTGGCTGCCCGACGGATGAGGCGGCCGTCCCCCCGGGCCTTCCCACCCACCGGTGTGTTGACGACGAGGCCGATGCGATGCTCCTCGATCAACTTGACGGGGTCGTAGGGGCCCTCACCCACCTTGTCGACGTGGATCGTCGGGATGGAGTGGCGTGCAAGATGTCCTGCGGTCCCGTGGGTTGCGTAGAGCTTGAACCCGAGTTCGTGCAGGATCCTCCCGATCTCGACCCCAACGGCCTTGTCCCGGTCAGCGAGTGAGATGAACGCCGCACCCGTGTCCGGGACGTGATGTCCCGCACTGCGCAACGCTTTGGCGTACGCGATGCCGGGCGTTGATCCGATCCCCATGACCTCCCCTGTTGCTCGCATCTCCGGCCCGAGGAGGCTGTCCTCATGGGGGAACCGCTTCCACGGCAGCACAGCCTCTTTCACCGCGGTGAACCGGAGTTTGGGAGTGTCCTGGGGGACCAACCCCTCAGCGCGGAGCGATGCAAGGGACTCCCCGAGCATCACCCTGGTTGCAACCTTCGCCAACTGGACCCCGGTTGCCTTGGAGATGAACGGGATGGTGCGTGAAGCTCTCGGGTTTGCCTCAAGGACGAAGACGTCGCCGCCACGGATGGCGAACTGGATGTTGAGCAGGCCACGCACGCCGAGACCCTCGGCGAGTTTGCGGGTGTCTGAGATGATGCGGTCGATGTTGTCAGGGGTCAGCATCGGTGGCGGGACGATGCACGCCGAGTCACCCGAGTGCACCCCTGCCTCTTCAACGTGCTCCATGATGCCGCCGATGTACAGCTCCTCCCCGTCGTAGATGGCATCGACATCCACTTCGAGTGCGGACTCAAGAAACCGGTCGATGAGGAGGGGCGCTTCGGAGAGATCCACCTCACCACCGGGGACGGCTCCATACAGATCCGCGAGATACGTCGAGAGGTCCTCGATGGCGTAAATGATGCGCAT
>CAZULI010000158.1:0-4311 GCA_964621095.1 uncultured Acidimicrobiaceae bacterium
GGAGTGATGGCGAAAATCAGCGGTGGCCGGGTCGTGGCCAAGGCGCTCAAGGCGGAGGGGGTTGATACCGTCTTCACGTTGACGGGCGGTCACATCATGCCGCTCATGGATGGATGCGTCGCCGAGGGCATGCGTGTGATTGATGTCCGTCATGAACAGGCTGCAGCCCATGCGGCAGACGCGTACGCCCGCATCACCGGCCAGATCGGGGTGGCACTCGTGACCTCCGGCCCCGGGGTGACCGACGCCCTCACGGGTGTGGCCAATGCGTTCTTTGCCAACACGCCGATGATGCTCATCGGGGGGAGACATCTCACCAGTGAAGACCTCAGAGGGGGACTTCAGGAGATGGATCACCCCAAACTCTTTGCACCGATCACCCGCTGGGCCACCACCGCATCAACCACCGCACGGCTCGCCGAGTACATCGCAACGGGCGCCCGCCATGCGTTCACCAACCGTGGAGGCCCCGTGTTCATCGACATCCCGTGCGATGTTGCCGGCGACATGGTTGAAGAGTCAGCCATCCATTGGCCCCATGACGCCAGGGCAAACCGCCCAGCGGGGGTCCCGGACGAGACGCTCAACGAGATCGTGGAGATCCTGGCGCATGCCCAACAGCCGGTGATCTTTGGTGGTACTGGCCTGCGCTGGACCCAGCAACCCGAGTTTTCCGAAGTCCTCGACGTGTTCGCCACCAACTACAAGGCTCCGGTCTTCCTCAACAGTCTCGCCCGTGGTTCCCTCCCCGCCAGCCACCCGTATCTCGGGAACCGAGCCAGATCAGACGCCCTCAAGAACGCAGACGTCGTGCTCTCTCTCGGAGTTGACTGGGACTTTCGCACCGGGTTCGGTAAGAAGATCAACCCCGACGCCACCATCATCCACATCGATCAGGATCCCTCGAAGGTCGGGTGGAACCGTGGGGCAACCGTCGGGGTCGTCGCGGACCCCGGGACGGTCACGGCACAACTCGTCGCCCGTCTTGGGACGTTGGGCCGGACCGATGAACGGGAGTGGACGAACGAGATCTTTGCCGCCGAGGCTGCCAAACAAGCAGCGGCGGAGGAGGCAGCATCCGCAGACGTCGTTCCGATCCACCCTGAGCGGTTCGCCCGAGACGTTGCCGAGTTCTTTGGCGAGGACTCCATCGTGGCGGCCGATGGAGGCGACATCGTGTCAACGACGGCGAAATGGCTGCGCACCTCCCGTCCCGGCGCCCTGCTTGATCCCGGCCCGTTCGGATGCCTCGGCGTCGGTGCACCGTTTGCGCTCGCCGCAAAAGCGGTCGAACCCAGTACCCGAGTCGGTATTGTGTACGGAGACGGTTCGTTTGGGTTCAACGGGATGGAGTACGACAGCTTGATCCGTCACAACCTCCCCGTGGTCGGTGTCATGGGCAACGACGGGGCGTGGAACAACATCCGAACCATCCACCGCATGGCGTACCCAGACAGTGCTCACCTCTCCGAGATCGGGTTCCGGCCATACGAGAAGATGGTGGAAGGGCTCGGCGGGTACGGCGAGCTCGTCGAGACCCCCTCTGAGATCCGGCCCGCCCTCGAGCGGGCTGAAGCATCAGGAGTTCCCGCTCTTGTCAATGTCAGAATTGCAGACCAGATGAGACTGTCATCCGCTTATGGCATGTAGTCGGCATCGTGTACGATCCACATCATGCTGAACGCCGTTCTTTGGGGACTCATCCAGGGGCTGACTGAGTTTCTCCCCGTCTCATCGAGCGGTCACCTCGTTCTGATTCCAGCGCTCCTTGGGCGCGACGGTCCCAGTCTCGGAACCGCTGCCATGTTGCATCTCGGAACCCTCGCCGCAGTCCTCGTGTACTACTGGAGCGATGTTGCCGAGATGGCAAAGTTCGACCGCGCCGCACGAAAACTGATCACCCTGATCGTCATTGGATCGGTTCCCGCGGTCGTTGTCGGGTTCTTGTTCAAGGACAAGATCGAGGAGCTCGTTGCTGAGCCGTCCACGGTCGCCATCATGCTTGTCGTCACCGGGATCATCCTCCTTGCAACGGGGCTGCTCAGGATCGGGGATCGACTCACCGAATGGCTGAGACCCCTCGACAGCGTCGCGATCGGTGCCGCCCAAGCCCTCGCTCTGATCCCTGGGATCTCCCGGTCCGGCATGACCATCACGACGGGCCTGCTCCGAGGCATGAGTCACGTTGAAGCTGCACGGTTCACCTTCCTGCTGGGCATCCCGGTGATCGCCGGTGCAGGCTTTCTCGAGATCCTCGAGTTTCTCGGTTCGGACGAGTCGATCGACCCGACGGTCTGGATCGGTGTTGTCGTCGCCGGCATCTCGGGGTACTTCGCCATCTCCGTACTCATCCGGCTCCTGGCCCGCGTCGGACTCGTGCCCTTCGGGGTCTACTGCGTCTCTGCAGGCGCAATCGCATCGTTCCTCCTCTGATCACGGCTTAAAGAGAACAACGAGTTGCCCTGTTGCCGCGGCCATGGCGACGACATCAGCCACATCCCCGGGCACCGCAACGAGTCCCAACGAACGGACGCCAAAGGTGTCGTCATGGGATGGTTCGACCACGATCCCGGTCAAACCGGACCCGTCAGCAAGCACCACACGAACCTGGGATCCCTGCGTGACCGTTGGGGGAATCTCCATCGGCACGGTCCACCAGCCATCGGGGACGTTCCCACCCGTGGAGATCATGTCTGCCGTGATGGGTTCTCCTGCGCTGATCGTGATGAGCGCTGACCCCGGGGGAACATCCCCGGATCGCAGGAGACCAACGGGGGCTGGCTTCCACACAATGGCGTCTGCTTGGATGATCTCCCCCCGGTTGATGGTCCGAGCTGCGAACGGCGTCATCTCGGTGGCCCGGCGTGAGACATCCCACCCGAGTGCAGCGCCCACGAGCAGCACCGCAGCGATCCAGCGCAGGTAGGGAGGCTTGGACAGGACGAGCACAGACTGAACGTATCGCGTTGGGTGGCGACATGGAAGAAGGCTGATACGACCGAGGAGCGTTCGGCTTCCTACAATCGCAGGCATGGAACAGGCTGGAGCCATCGTCGTTTCGTATCTTCTCGGGAGCATCAGCTTCGGGATCGTGGTCGCGTCGCTCCAAGGTGTCGACATCCGTGCCGTTGGCTCGGGGAACCCGGGGATGTCGAACATTCTGCGGAATCTTGGCAAGAAGTCGGCAGCCCTGGTGCTGTTGGGGGACGGACTCAAAGGTGCTGCTGCTGCAGCGATCGGTTCCTTCTGGGTTGGTGGTGAGTTCGGATGGGTCGCGTTGCTCGCCGCGGTGATCGGTCACTCCTTCCCCATCTGGCACGGCTTTCGTGGCGGCAAGGGTGTTGCGACCGCCATCGGGGGGCTGGTGTTCCTTGCCCCATGGATCGGTGGGGCGCTCGCGGTGATCTGGCTGGCGATCCTCATCGTCTGGCGCAAAGCATCCATCGGTTCCCTTGTCGTCATGGCACTGTTGGTTCCCCTTGTTGCACTGAGCGGACGCTCGGGAGTGGCCATCGCATGGGCCGCGACGATCGCCGTCTTCATCGTTGTTCGTCATGCTTCCAACATCAAACGTCTGGTCACGGCGACCGAGGAGCAGCTCAACCGATGAAACCGCTCCGTGACGCCCAGCTCGAAGTGCTTGACTCGATGACGCGTCTTGGTGTCGAGCAGGTCGACACAGCGGACGCTATTGGGCGGGTCACAGCCCAACCGTGTATCAGCGCGGTCCTGGTGCCTCCGTTCTCAAACTCGGCGATGGACGGGTTTGCTGTGCAAGCCGCCGATCTTGCCCGAACCCCGGTCGCCCTCACGGTCATCGAAGATGTACCAGCGGGGTCGGTCCCCACACGGCACGTGACCATCGGCACCGCGACGCGCATCATGACGGGGGCACCGATGCCTCAAGGTGCCGACGCGGTCGTCAGGGTTGAGGACACGCGCACGGACGCTGAAGGCTCGGTGACGATTCTTGTCGGGGTTCCCGAGGGGACAAACGTCCGACCTCGTGGGGGCGACGTCGCCGTTGGTGATGTCGTGGTGGGATCTGGTGTCCGCTTGCAGGCGCGCCACCTGGCATCCCTTGCAAGCGTCGGCATCCGCCCCCATGTGTCCAGGATTCCAACCGTTGTCGTGATGTCGACCGGGGATGAACTGGTGGCCTCGAACACCTTCGATCTTGCTCCTGGCAAGATTCGGGACACGAACCGGGTGATGCTCGTTTCCATGCTGCGAGACCTCGGTGTTGATGTCGTCGACTTCGGGATCATCGGTGACGACGCAGACGAACTCTCCAACGCCTACCGGCGGGCA
>CAZULI010000159.1:0-4273 GCA_964621095.1 uncultured Acidimicrobiaceae bacterium
ATCCTCGCAGCGTTCCTCTTCTCGAAGTCCTCGAGCCGGTTCGACAACTGGCTCGTCAAGAACCGGCTCTTTGGGTCCATCGTTCGGGACTGGCGGGCAGGGGAAGGGTTCACCACGAAGGTCAAGATCGGCGCGGTCATCACCATCGCACTCTCGTTCGGGTTCTCCACGCTGTTCTTTCTCAACAGCGGGTACGTCCGGATCATCATGTGGTCCATCGCCCTGGCAGTGGCGGTGTTTGTCGTCACCCGACCAACCAAACCAGCGACAAAGCTCGTCTAGACGCCCGTCGCGCAGCTCGGGCGAGGTTGCCGTCCCGTCACCAGTTGAACTGCTGCGACGAGGACGCCGTCAGGAGAGGGACTCAAGCGCCTGCCGTGTCGCCCGTGCAACGGCGAACGGTCGGCCGAACTCGACAGGACAGGCCCCGGCACCACGCCGATCCTCCGTCTCTGCCGCAACAACCACGATGCGCACGCCGGCAATGCTGAGTTCACCAATGCGCAACGTGACACCGGTCAACGCCCCCGAGAGCGCAGCGGCCGCCTCAAGCACGGCGTCATCAATGGACCCCGACGACCCCACCTCGGCGGTGTGGACCTTGCCGGCACCGTCCTCGATCTCGACCGTCACGACGTCCCGCGACTCGACCACCGCAACGCGGCGTACCGAGAGGGCAGGACTCTCCGAAGACCCCCTCAGCTGGACCGGAACGCGGTCGCGATCAACCTCAGGGAGCAGTGCATCCAGCCCCCTCCCCAACCCGCCACGGCGCACCGGAGCGGCACCTGGAGGATCGACGACCGGCACGCGATCACCGAGGAGGGCATCCACCCGTTCAGGGATGTCCGCCGCAGTCTGTGTCTCCGCGCTCGGTGGCTCCCCATCCCAGGCCTGCACACGAGAAGCCGGATCGCCCGTCAGTGCGAGCTCAAAGTCGAACACGTTGGAGACGTCCTCGAACTGGTTCCGCAGGTCTCGTGTGGTCATGGCGTCCAGGTCCTCGTCGCTGCGCATCTCCAGGCTCGGAAACGAACTGGTTGCGTCTTCAGAGGACCCCTTGGGGGTGCCGGGAAGGGACTGTCCGTGAGGGTTCATCGCGGTTGACTCATCACCATGATGCAGGCGTCGATGACCGCGGGCAGGCCCAGATCAGCAACTCTCTCCCGCACCGCGTCGTCAGCGGCCCCGGACTGGATCCACACGGCACCGTCGTCAAGTGCCGCCACGTCGTCGAGAACAGCCAAGGTACGCGCCGGGGGAACCACGACGTTGACAATGTCGGGTTGGGGGTCGAGATCGCCGATCGTCGCCACCGTGGCGTCACCATCCACCGTCGGGCGGGACGGGTTGACCGGTACGATCCGGTACCCCTTCTTCTTGAGGTGTCGGTAGATGACATTTCCGTACTTGTCGGGGTCATCCGTTGCCCCCACCACGGCGATCAGCGGATCGTTGTTGAGCCGTGCGACCACGTCAGGGTTCACCTCAATGCGCTCTGTGTCTTCCACTATGCCTCCGAACCTTCTTCCGGCTCCGCCGCGTCAGCAAGCGCCGGATCATACTCCCCGCTCTCACCGGGTTCGACGAAAACGGTTTTGACCGTCGCCGCCAGGATCTTGAGATCCAGTTTGAGGGAGCGTTGCTCGACGTACTGCACATCGAGCGCGGCGCGGTGGCCGATCCGGATGGAGTCCCGGCCGCTGACCTGTGCCAGGCCCGTGAGTCCCGGTTTCACCTCAAACCGTCGATCATCAAGCCCGATGAGTTCAGCCTCCTCGGCAACCAGCGGACGGGGACCCACGAGCGACATCGCCCCCTTCAGGACGTTGAAGAGATTGGGGAGCTCGTCGATGGACCACTTCCGAAGCTTCATGCCGACCCTCGTGACCCGTGGATCGTTCGCAATCCGAATCGGGTAATCAACCTCATCAACGATCGATTCCTTGAGGCGTTCGAGATGTTCCTGATACGTCGCACCATCATCATCGATGTACATCGTCCGAAGTTTCACCATCCAGAAGCGTTTTGCGTCCCGCCCGACGCGCTCCTGGCGGAAGAACGCCGGTCCCTTGGAGTCCAACTTGATGGCGATGGCGGCGATCAACATGATCGGGAAGGTGAGCACCAACAACACAATGGCTCCGGCAATGTCCATGGACCGCTTCGCCACGGCGTACCCCTGCAGACGACCGGCCTCATCCGGATCGGGGGACAGTGATACGACCATCAACGCGATGAGTGCTGCCGCCTCCCCTACGAGCAGCGAGACCGTGGACCGGGTGATCGGGTCCTCGATGGGGATGAACAGGGCAGCCGCACCAGCAACCAATGCGATGATCCACGCAACGGCGAGCCGCGCTGGCTGGGATTTGGCAACGAGGATCTGCCCGATGAACAACCCACCTCCGGCGAGCACAACGGAGGCACCAGCCATTGCCGAGATCCCACCTGTTGGGGCGAACCCTCCCCCCATCGTGGCGCCAACCAGGAACGGCCCCACGAGTGCCCCTGCGGCTGCACCCGCAAACGCGAGCACAATGCTTGCAACCCCGATCCCACGAGCCCACGCCCTGAGCTCACGACGCTCCCCCACCGCAGCCATGTTGGTGAACGACGGGAGGATCCTCGCTATGAGGTTGTACCCGATGGTCAACGGTGCCCTCGCCACGAGGAGCGTCGCGTAGATCATGGAGTACTCGGTGTCGGTGGCACCGAGCCGGGATGCCACGAGAGGGCTCGCCAGCAGGAGCGCCTGTGATGCTGCCGCGGAGAGCACGAGACCCGACAACAGCCATCGGTCGTCCTGGATCTCTGCTGGTTCAATGGGTGTACCCCGTCGTCTCCACGGCATCCATGCCACGATGACCAACGTCCCGAGGATGTGCGCCCAGGCGTACCCGGTGATGCTGTTGACCGTGAAAGCGATCACCGCCGCGATCGCCACACGGACAAGGGAGGCGGCCGCTGATGACCGGCCATAGGCACGGAACCGCCGGACTCCTGCGAGGTACCCGCGACAGACGGCAAAGACAAAGTGGGTCGCGACCGTCCCGAACGCAAACAAGACGAGCGTGCGTCGGTCCGTGAACCGGAAGTAGTCATCACCCGACACCGCCACCGTGATAGCGGCCGCCACCCCCGTCACGACAACCAGGGCCACCCCCCGCAGCGGCAGGACCCACCCCTGGGCACCGAGAGTGATCCGTCGGATGACGAACTGCTCCACCGGAACCAGAACGATCAGAAAAGCGAGGAAGTGCGCGGTGAGGAGGACACCAATCGGGGCAAACGCTTCCTCACCCAGGGACCGGCCAGCGATGAACTGGAAGGCGTAGCTTCCGAGTCCTGCGATGAGGCTGCCGACAACGATGTCAATGGTTCCGTCGCGGCGCATGTAGGAGTACCGTGTCGCCCGCGACGGTGCTTGGGGTGTGTTCTGGGGGGTGTCTTGAGGATCGTCCACAGCGCTCAGTTTCGGCCGTTCATCATGGTAATGGCGTCGGGTTGGCAGGGGATGAAGGCCCCCGGAACGAACGGCGGTGAGAAACCCTCACTATCAAGACGCCGTACATACCATTTCGCCGATGTCACAACCGTCTGAGACCTCCTCATCCTCCAAACCCCTCATCGCCGCGATCGCTTCGGCAATCGTCCCCGGCGTCGGACAGTTCATCGTCGGTGACCGACGCCGCGGAAGCCTGCTCATCGGGGTCAATGTGGTCATCCTCGTCAGCCTATATCTCTACATGGGCGACGCCCTCGCCCTCGCCAAGATGTGGCTCCAGCCGACCCAGCTGGCCATCATGATGATCGGCAACATCATCCTGCTTGGGTATCGCATCTGGGCTGCTGACGACGCGTACCGGACCGGCAAGGCCAGGAACCGCAACACAACGCTCTCAAGGGGGTTGCTGGTGGGTGCCGGTGCCGCACTCATCGTCGTGTTGGCACTCCCCCACGCAGTCTTCGCCTACTACGACCTGATCCAGTACGACCTCATCACCACCGTCTTTGCGTCCAACTCCCCCACCTCCACGACCCCGACGGTTCCGGACACCTCCCCACCCGCTACCACCGAAACAGGTGACCCCGTCGAGACCACCACAACGACGACGCAGGCGCCTGCCGCAAACTTCTGGGAGAACCATGAGCGGGTCAACATCCTTCTCATCGGTGGGGATTTCGGTGTGGGTCGCACAGGGATCCGTACCGACACGATGATCACCGTCTCGATCGATCCGGTATCGGGCGAGACCGCGATGTTCTCGAT
>CAZULI010000160.1:0-4264 GCA_964621095.1 uncultured Acidimicrobiaceae bacterium
GACCATCTGGTTGCCGAGATCGCCCAACGTCAAATCCCCGACGCCAAGGTCATCGGGCGTACCGACACGACCACGACGATGGAGGTACCCGTCCGAGTGGAGCAAACCTTCATCGGCTGGGTCCTCGGGTTCGACGACAAGGCGGTGATCCTCGAACCTACCTCGCTTCGGGACCGTCTCATCGCCCACATCGAGGCATCGGCATGAGCGATCGAACGGCCAACCGCATTGCACGGATCCTCGCTTTGATCCCGTACATCATCAAGGAAGGGGTCGCCACGATCGACGACCTCGTCGAGCGCTTTGGGTACGCCGATCGAAAAGAAGTGGTGAAGGATCTCCAGCTCGTCTTTCTCACCGGTCTCCCCGGGTACGGGCCAGGGGATCTCATCGACGTCGACATCTTTGATGACGAGGTCACCATCGACGCCGCCGAGTACTTCGCCCAACCGATGCGGCTCACGCCTGCTGAGGCACTGGGCCTGCTCGCAGCAGGGTCGACGTACCTGGCGTCCCATCAGGCACCACCGGCGCTCGCCACGGCAATGGCGAAGCTCTCCGTTGCTGTTGGTGCAGACGTGGCAGACGCCGTCCTGTTCGATGTGGAGGCACCATCCGTCGTGTCAGAACTACGAGCCGCCATTGACCAGCGGCAGTTGGTGAGGATCGGGTATCTCAGCATCGCCTCCAACGAGCGGACGGAGCGGGTCGTGGAGGGGGAGTCCGTGTTCTTCAACCTCGGGAACTGGTACTTGTCGGGGTTCTGTCGTCTCGCGGGCGCGGAACGAGTCTTTCGGGTTGATCGTATTGACCAGGTGATCGTCCTTGATGAGCGCTACGAACCATCAGGTGGCGATACCTCCTCCATCGTGCGCTACGAGCCAACCCCTGAGGATCATGTCGTGACGTTCACCGTCGGTCCCGCCTCCCGGTGGGTGACCGAGTACTACCCGGGGGAGGTCGAACCGCTCGACTCGGGCGGGATCCGTTTCACCATGCGGGTGAGCAATCCGATGGTCGCAGCGCGGCTGCTGCTCCGTCTCGGACCCGACGCCACGCTCGAAGCAGGAGACGCGGTCGCGTCCGCCCGTGAGGATCTGCGCCGTCGGATCGCAGCCCGCTACGCCTGAGGAACCCGATCACCCGCCGATCCCTCGTTCCGGGGTGACTATCTGTGGAATAGTCCTTCATAACGTGCCCGCCGTGCCGATGTCTCATTGAGGCTGGCACACGGAGCGAGGCATGATGACAACCATCAAGACAATCTGCGAGAACTGCGGGGAGGTCCATCTCGGCGTCTCGGACATCTCCCTCGAGCTGCATGAGGAAGGCACCCAAGGCAGCTACCGGTTCGTGTGCCCTGAGTGCCTCACCATCCAACGACGCACCGCGACGAAACGGGTGACCAGTGTGCTGCTGGCAACGGGCGTCACCTATGAGGTTGCCGTATCAACCCTTGGTCCGATCACCTCGACGGATGTTCAACGCTTTGTGGCGCTGCTTGATGACGACGACTGGTTCTCCCGACTCGTGTCGACCGGCGGGTCCCCGGAGCCCCGGTAGCGGGGCTTGTCTCTCCTCGTGGAGTGAGCGCTAGCATCGCGCCTGATGCCAGCCCATCACCTCATCACGGCGTTCCTTGAAGACCTGCCGTTTGATCCTGATCCGTTCCAAGTCGAGGCGTTGCGCTCGTTTGCGGACGGCAACTCGGTTGTGGTCACGGCACCAACGGGCTCAGGAAAGACGGTTGTTGCCGAGGGCGCCATCGAGATGGTCATCGCCACAGGCCAACGGGCGTTCTACACGACCCCCATCAAGGCGCTGTCGAACCAGAAGTTCAATGACCTGCGCGAGACGTACGGTGATGGTGCGGTTGGCCTGCTGACGGGGGACAACGTCATCAACGGTGATGCCTCCATTGTGGTCATGACCACCGAGGTCCTGCGAAACATGATCTATCAGGACTCCCTGGCGTTGAAGCGGTTGGGTGTCGTGATCCTCGATGAGGTCCATTACCTCGCTGATCGAAGTCGCGGCTCGGTGTGGGAGGAGGTCATCATTCACCTCCCGAGGACCATCCCCCTGGTCTGCCTGTCAGCGACGATCGCCAATCCTGAGGAGTTCACCGAGTGGATCAGGTCACGACGCGGACCGACCGATCTCGTCGTCGAACACACCCGACCCGTGCCTCTCACGACCATGTTCATGTGGCGGGACCGGTACAAGGGTGGCTCCTCGGTCATGCTCCCCATGTTCGTTCGCAACGGCAAACCCAACCCCGCCATCGCGAAGTTGGTGCATTCGTCAAGGAACCGGCACCGCCGGCTGAGTACCCCGCGACGCACCGAAGTCGTTGAACATCTCGTGGAACTGGGGTTGCTTCCTGCGATCTACTTCGTGTTCTCGCGCCAGGGGTGCGACCAGACGGCGCAACAGATCGCCCAGGCAGGGTTTCCGCTGACAACGGCTGCTGAGCGCGAGGAGATCAGAGCCGTCGTGGAGCGCAGAACGGGTCACCTGGGGGCGCAAGATCTCGCGGTGTTGGGGTACGCAGGCTGGCTGGCGATGCTTGAGCGGGGGGCCGGTGCCCATCACGCTGGCCTGGTCCCCGCGTTCAAAGAGACGGTGGAGGAACTCTTTCTGCGCGGCTTGGTCAAGGTTGTGGCCGCCACCGAGACGCTTGCACTCGGCATCAACATGCCCGCACGCACGGTCGTCCTCGACTCGTTGAGCAAATTCACCGGGGAGGGCCATGAGTTGCTCCAACCGAGCGACTTCACCCAGTTGACGGGCCGGGCGGGCCGGCGTGGCATGGATCGTGAAGGAACCGCGGTCGTGCTCTACAGCCCGTACATCCCGTTCGATCGGGTGTCAGCCATTGCGGGCACCGGGGCGAACCCGCTGCGTTCCTCGTTCTCACCCACCTACAACATGGCCGTCAATCTGATTGCAAAGTACCGGGAGAGCGAAGCGACGGATCTCCTCGCGGCGTCGTTTGCAAACTTCTCCCGAGGAGCGCGCACGGAACAGCTTGCGGAGACCCTCGCCGGACTCCAATCGGACCTTGCAACGTTCCGCGAGGCTGCTGCGTGCGAGCGGGGTGACATCTGGGAGGTTGTTGGGGATGCACGCCGTCCTGCCACGCCTGCGCTGGACCGTACCTCGTTGATGCCAGGAACCGTGGTCTCGCTCGGATCCGAGACGTTGCTGCTTGCAAACCGGTCCTGGGGTGGAGGTCAACCCAGACTCGTGATGATCGACGCCACCGGACGCCGGTCATCCGTTCGCTCAACCGATCTCCCGCGGTCGGCGCTCGTGGTGGGGGTTCTCGCCATGCCCCAACCGGTGCGGGTCTCGGACGCGGCGTACCGTTCCGAAGTGGCCGCCATGCTGGAGGCGTTCGTGCCCGACCAGGACCCTCGTCCGTTGTATGTCGACGCTGAGACCGACGGCGTCCTGGGGTGTCCGGATCTTGATGCACACCTCGCATGGGCACAGCGCGCCCGGAGAACCCAGCGCGACATCGAACGTCTCGAGCGTCGATTGGCCCGCACCGGACCCGACGATGTCGTGGCACGCTTTGGCGCACTCCACCGAGTGCTTGAGAAGTTCGGGTATGTGGATGGTTGGGCGCTGACCGATCGAGGCGCATCGCTTCGCACGCTGTACAACGAACTGGATCTCCTCCTTGCCGAGAGCATCCGAACCGGTGTTTTCGACGGACTCGATCCTGCCCAGTTCGCCGCGGCCGTGAGCCTCTTCACGTTCGAAACACGAGGGAAGGACGTTCCGCCCCCACCGCACGCCCCGTTCATCCATGAGATCGTCGAACGGGTTGACACCTTGCATGACGAGATCATCGCCACGGAACAGGCCAACGGCATCGACGAACAGCGACGGGTCGACGCGGGGTTGGTCGACGCCATTCATGCGTGGGCATCAGGTCATGATCTGGCTGACGTCTTCGAGGATGATGATGTTCGGGCCGGTGATTTCGTGCGTGAGAGCAGGCAACTCCTTGATCTCCTCCGGCAGATCCGTGACGGGTTCGATGCGCATCGATCGATCGCCGGTGAAGCGATCCGCATGATCGACCGCGGCATCGTCGCGGTGGAGGTGTTGCGATGAGCCGTTGGTTTGCGTTGATCAATCCCTCCGCAGGCCGTCATCGCCCGCCACTCGACGATCTCAGGGAGGCAGCCCAACGCCACGGTGTGGAGACGACGTTTGCCACCTCCACGTCGGTGTCTGATGCTGGTCGTGT
>CAZULI010000161.1:0-4262 GCA_964621095.1 uncultured Acidimicrobiaceae bacterium
GTACCCAACCAGCCGTTCACCGATGATGTGAGCATGTTTGTTGGTGACCGAGTACGCGATCGTGGGGGAGATCTGGAACACCCCCTTTGCGAAGGAGCGCGGTGCCGGTGCGAACGGAGCGCGAACCACTGACTTGTCTGCCTTCGAGAACATGAGCGCGTTGTGCACGACCCCCGTTCCGCTCTGAATGTCGTTGCGGGGGTGGCCGGGGAACGCCCCCCAGGTGCAGCGCCCGAGTGAGTACGCCACACCAGTCCATGAATTGATGGCGATCGAGCCGT
Source organism: uncultured Acidimicrobiaceae bacterium (assembly GCA_964621095.1). GTDB lineage: Bacteria > Actinomycetota > Acidimicrobiia > Spongiisociales > UBA5794 > UBA5794. The sequence goes on from CAZULI010000161.1 coordinate 282, forward strand.
ACTTGAGGCCTGCGACGGCTCGTCCCAGGGCGTCCTTGTTCGCCCGTTCGGTTCTTGGATCGATGACGATGTTGGCACCCAACGTCCCGGAGAGACGCGAGTTTGCGAACTCGACGGCGTGGTGAAGATATCGTGGAACGTCGGCCCCGGGAAGCGTCGTCACGGCAAGGACCGGACCGAAGATCTCGTGGGTGAACCAGAACTCGTTGCCGTCGGACGCATCCAGATCGGTCACGAGATAGCACGGACGGTCCGTGCCGAACCGTTCCCCGTGTTCGGACCGAGCCACGGCATCTGCGAAGCGGTTCGGAGATCCTGGGTAGTAGGCGTCCCTGCCGGGGAACCGTGCCATGGCATCCCGGACCGCGTCAAGAAACCGCTCCTTCTGCTTCCACGCCTTGGGAAGGACGAGGACCTGGGCCGCAATGCAGTTGAACCCGGAGTTGTTGAGCTTCTGGCTCACGAGATGCTCCGCCTGGTAGCGGATATCCCTTGCCGACCACTTGCCGGGAACGACGATGAACGGGGACACCCCACCAAGTTCAGCAGAAATGGGCTTGTCGTTGACGGGGCGATCAACTTTTCGGAGTTCCTCCCCGTGGGCGCCGGGGCCGTACACGATGGCGTTGTACGTCGCCGTGCTGCCCGTGACATGGATTTTCTCCACGCCTTCATGGGTCGTCAGGTACGCACCGACATCGGCCCCGCCGTACACCAGGCGGACAAACCCGTCGCTGATGAGATCACCCAGCATGCGCTCAACGGACGGCCCGGTGTACGCATTCACTGGGTTCATCTTCAGGATCGTGACGTCTCCTGTGACAAACAGGGAGTGGATCACGTCGAGGAGTGCGATCGAAGCGACGTTGCCAGCACCAAGGACGACCGTGACGTGTGCCTCAGGGGCTTCCTGGCGGTAGAACGTCGCGGTTGACGCTTCAAGATCATCAAGGGTGACCCCTGACTGCATCCAGACGTGAGCCTTCGTTCCCGCAAACAGCAGGGACTCGTGAAGGCCGGAGGGGAACACATCAACGGATACCTGGCCTGATGGCAGCACCCGGGCCGGGTACCCCGCCAGGACCGGCTTCCCCGCGGCGAGGCGGACCAGGGTTGCACGAAGGTCCTTGAGATGCCACAGCACATTGAACGGACCGGCGAGCCACTCCTCACCGGCCAACGGATCGTCCATTGACAACCCCTTTGCCTCCACCAGTGCCTCAACCCACTGCTGGGCCACGGCGACGGTCCTCTCCTTGATGGCATCGAGGTGACGGATCTTGTCAGGAATCGGCAAGGTTGCCCATCGACGCTTCGCGTCCTGAAGATCAGCAACTGCTTGGTCGATCGTTCCGGTGTCCATGGCCGCAATCTAGTGATCTTCACCATCGCTGGTGGTGCCGGCGCTACGATCAGGACATGGAGATCTCAGGAACCGCAGCGTTGGTGACGGGGGGAGCGTCGGGTCTCGGTGCTGCCACGGTCAGACGCCTTGCCGAGGCTGGGGCGGCGGTCACGATCGTTGATCTGAATGAGGACGCTGGGGAGGCGCTCGTTGCCCAACTGGGTGGGGGAGCGCAGTTCGTTCGGGCGGACGTCACGAGCGTCGAAGATGTTGCGGCAGCGGTTGGTCGGGCGGGGGAGCGGGCACCGCTTCGGATCGCGGTCAATTGTGCAGGCATCGGGCTTGGGGAACGGACGATCGACCGTGACGGTGCACCTGCTGATCTCGAGCGGTTCAGCCGTGTGCTGACGATCAACCTGATCGGTAGCTACAACGTGGCAGCCCAAGCAGCCAGCGCCATGAGCAAGACCATCCCGCTTGCTGGCAACGAACGTGGCGTCATCATCCATACGGCGTCGGTCGCCGCGTTTGACGGCCAGATCGGTCAGACCGCGTACGCTGCCTCCAAGGGGGGAGTGGTTGGCATGACCCTCCCCATGGCACGGGATCTCTCCTCGGTGGGGATCCGGGTGATGACGATCGCTCCGGGGATCATCGACACCCCGCTGCTGGGAAGTCTCAACGAGGAGATGCGCGTTGCTCTGGCCAAGGGTGTGCCGTTCCCGAAGCGACTCGGGACACCGGATGATTACGCTCAGCTCGTCCGCAGCATCATCAAAAACGGGTATCTCAACGGCGAGGTGATCCGTCTTGATGGTGCCCTCCGCATGCCGCCTCGCTGAGGCGTCCATCGTGGCCGGCTCGGTGGTCAGGTGACGTGCTGGATCACCCAGGTGTGCATCGCGATGCCGCTTGCAACCCCCACGTTGATCGATCGCGTGGACCCGTACTGGGTGATCTCGTGGACGGCGTCACAGGCCTCAAGCATCTCTGGTGACAGGCCCGGTCCCTCCTGACCAAAGACGAGCGCGCACCGTTTCGGGAGCTGGGCCTGCTCAATTGGCGTCGACACGTCGTTGATGTCGATTCCGATCAGGGTCAGGCCATCAGCCCGGGCAAACCGGGTGAACGCCTCCACCGTGGGGTGATGCTCAATGTGCTGGTACCGGTCGGTGACCATCGCCCCACGCCGGTTCCACCGTCGTTTGCCGACGATGTGGACCGTGTGGGCGCCGAACGCGTTGGCGTTGCGTACGACCGTTCCAATGTTGAAGTCGTGCTGCCAGTTCTCGATGACGACGTGAAATGGGTGCCGTTTGGTGTCAAGGTCAGCAATGATCGCTGCCCTCGTCCAGTAGCGGTAGCCGTCAAGCACGTTGCGGGTGTCTCCTTCGGCGAGGAGCACCGGGTCGTACCGGTCGTCGTCAGGCCATGGTTGGGGGTGTGGCCCAACCCCAACGATCCGCTCGTCGTCGTCAGGCATCGCCGCCAAGTCTGATCCCCGACATCTCCTCAAGCGCCTTCACGAGCGCGTGGTTGCCCTCACCGCCGAGATCACGCGTTTGCAGGGCCCGATACAACTGGAAGACAAGGGAGGTCCCAGGGAGGGGGACGCCAAGAGCGTCAGCCGCGTCAAGGACGATCCTGAGATCCTTCTGTTGGAGGTCGATCGTGAACCCCGGCCGCCAGTCCCGGTTGATCATCTGGGGCCCCCGGTTGGACAGCATCCATGAACCGGCAGCACCGCTCTCGACGGCAGCAAGGGTTGCCGCGAGATCGAGACCCCCTGCCTGGGCGAGCAGCAGTGCCTCTGACACCGCAAGCTGGTTGATCACCACGAGGATCTGATTGACCGCTTTGACGAGTTGGCCCGCACCCTGTGGCCCCACGTGGGTGATGGTGCTCCCCACCGCGTCCAGATACCCCCGTGCGCGTTCGATGTCGGCTCCATCTCCACCGATCATGATGCTCAGGGTCCCCTTGCGTGCGCCTTCAGCGCCGCCGCTGATGGGCGCGTCGAGCCACGACCCGCCCTTGGCGTTGACCCTCTGTGCAAACTCCGTCGTGGCCACGGGGGAGATGGTGGAGTGGTCGATGATGAGCAAACCCGGCGACATGCCGTCGGCGACACCGTCAGGGCCGAACACCACCGCCTCGACATCCGGGGTGTCCGACACGCAGATCATCACGATGTCGTTGTGGCGGGCAACCTCGGCAGGTGTCTCGGCGCGGATCGCCCCTGCCGTGACAAGGTCATCGGCGCGTGACGGGGTCCGGTTCCAAACCGTGACCTCATGACCGGCGGCGAGGAGGTTTTGGGCCATGGAGTGCCCCATGATGCCAAGCCCGAGAAATCCAATGGTGCCCATGCGCATCCCTCCGTAGTAGCGAACGTTGATTGCTCCACGAGCGGACTCGGTGGAACCATCCAGAAGATAGAGCCTCGATCGGTGTGGCGTGCCAGGGTGTGTGCTTGTTCCCGGTGGTGCTAGGGGGATCGGTCAGTTCTGGAAGTCGTTGACGACGGCAAACCCCGTCGTTGGGAACGAGTCCATCATCATCAAATGCTCGATGCCTTCTGACAGTGTCAGGTGGGCCATGACCAGTTTGTGAGGTTGGATCCGACCATCAGCGAC
>CAZULI010000162.1:0-4260 GCA_964621095.1 uncultured Acidimicrobiaceae bacterium
GGCGGTGAGAACCGACTCAGCAACGAGAGCGAGGGGGTCGGACGGATCATCAGCCCGAACACTCGCAACCAGGTACGGTTGACTGGCGGGGATCCCATTGCTGGCAAGAAGGTGCTCCACCTCACCCACCGGTCCCGGTTCGATCCCGGTGGCTGCGTCCGGGAGCAACGCAATCCTTCTCGCCGGAACACCGAGCTCCATCATCCCTCGGCGGGAGAACGGATCTCGCGGAAAGATCCGTGCAGCAATCCCGAACAGTCGCTGAGCCGCCCTCCGATCAGCCAGGTTGGAGAAGGGGCCGAACCCGGAGCTCGCAATCACGATCGGTACACGAGCCTCGTGTGCGATCTCCGCTTCAATCAACCGCGGCAGAAGGGTGGCGTTCCGATACCGACCCGCCAAGGATCCCGCCGCTGCGATGACGAACACATCCGACTCCCTGATCGTGTCGGCGAAGTCGTAGATGTTCGTGTCACCCGCGATGCCCTCCGCACGACGACGACGGTGCGTGGCGAGGATCTCTGTGATGGACGCCTCCACTCTCATCCCCGCGTTGACGTTGCCTGCGTGAGCGATCGTGGCGTCCTGAACCGCAGGAACGCCGAACCGTTCCTGCAACGGAGCCGCATCATTTGCCAGGAGACGCAGTCTCGCATCAGGACATGCATCGGTGAGTCGCTCGATGAGCGTGCGCACGATGAGGTCGTCGCCGAGGTGGCGATGAATCGAGTACCCGCCCACGATGGTGATCGTTGGCTGTTCGATCGAGGTGATCTTCACACCCGGTGCCCATGACACCCACTGCACTCCCTCGACGAGCGCTCCCGCCCGCAACTGGTTGACACCGGCTGGCGGTACGGGGACCCGCATGAGAACGGTTGCCTGACCAGCCGGAGCGATGTCACCGGGGAGATCACCGCGCGCCTCCTGGGGCAGCGTCTCCCCCGTTGAGGTCATCCATTGGACTCCGAGCCGAATGGGCGCCTCACCCGACGGTCCGATTCGTTCGGTACCGGTGTTCGTGAACGTGACGAGCACCTCAAGATTCGTCCCCTGATACACGAGCTCGTCGACGTGAGTGACCTCAACCGACATTGATCTCCCGGGGCTGAGATCGATGGGTGCCTGCTCGGGGTCTGGGGTGACACGCGTCATGGACCGTATGACGATCCCGGCTCTCGCCGCTTGGACGAGAGCGAGATCCTCGGGAGGAATCGGCTCGGACCGACGCGGCGCCACCACCAGTTCAGGTGTGTAGTAGGACCCCATGGACAAGCCTCCCTCGGTGCGGAGCTCGGGCCGCTCTCGAAAGTAGCGACGAGTCTTTGCGCGCCGCGTGGGGAGATCGTTGTCGACGAGATCAAGGTGATACAGCGGTGCCACCAGCACCCGACCGGGTCCTTGGATCCGGGCCGGCTCATGCACCAACGTGCTGTGTGACACCAAGCCAGGATCATTTCGGACCAGACGCCACTGCACATCCGGGTACCAAGGGTTCCGAGCAATCCATGAGACACCGTCGTCTGCCACCCACCGACGCGTGACACCACAGTGGGTCACACCGTGGTGCCAGGCGTCCCCTGCGAGGACGTCAAGCAACGCTGTGCTCGGGACCTCGTCTCCATCAAGACGCAGAATCCAATCCCCGCTGCAGAGCGAGTGAAGATGCTCAAGGTTCCGCTCCAGCGGCCAAACGAACGGCAGAACGGACACCGAGTCCGCAACGCCGTCAAGCGCCTCGAGCTGCGGTTCAGGGACACGGTCGTCGATGACCACAACCACCTCATCGGCCACCGCCCGGAACGGCGCCAGTGCCGCCGCGAGACGGGCAGCCGGTTGGTTGGCGAAGACGCATACGGTGAGACTCGGCACGACGGGGAGCCTAGTTGTGGGACCCCCTCTGAAAGCATCACCAGCTCGGGCTGTTGCGCGGGAGGCTCGCTACCGTGGCCAGTAGCCCGGTTTCCGATGGTCAGGTGCACCATGAGCCCATGTTCGAACCAGATCTCCGTCAGCGATGTGACGACACAAGGTGGCCGCGGGTCCTCGCGCGTCTCGGCGATGGTCGGCGGAGCGGAGGTCTGGTTCGAATCACCAGATGCCGATCTCGTGCCAACGGGGGAAGCGTTCGGCACAGCGTTTCTGATCCCGGCACTCCACAACGATGCAACCTTGACCATTGAGTACCCGACGGATGCGACGTGGTTCGAGGGGGCACGGGCACTGATTGAGGTCGTCGCCGACTGGTGGGATCTCCCCAAGTGTCAACCGACGGGTCCGACGGCCCCCATCCGCCCCACGGCTGCAGGCATCGGGTTGTGCTTCAGCGCAGGCGCCGACTCATTTTTCAGCTTGCTCAGGAGTGGCCAGAACATCGACACCCTTGTCCATATCCAGGGATTTGACATTCCTCTCCGTGACACCGATCGGCTCCGATCCGCGGAGCACGATGCACGCGCCGTTGCCGAGGCTCTCAACCTGACGTGTGTCGTTGTGAGAAGCAATCTGCGAGAGCACCCCCTGTACACCCCCATCCCGTGGGACAACACCCACGGGGGCGCCATCATCGGGGTCAGCCATCTGCTCACGAACATCCTTGGCAAGCTCGTGATCTCATCCTCGGCTCATCACTCCATGCTGCGGCCTCACGGCTCCGATCCCCGAATCGATGGCAAATGGTCCTCCACTGCCTTGGAGGTGATCCATGCCGGCCAGGACTGGTGGCGGTTCCAGAAGGTGCACCAGATCGCCCACGAACCCCTGGTACAGAAGTATCTCCGGGTGTGTTGGGAGCACCGCTCCCCAGAACCAAACTGCTCGCGCTGCGACAAGTGTCTACGGACCATGATCACCCTGCACGAGGCTGGCGTTCTGGCCGAGTTCTCGGGGTTCGACAACGGTCCGATCGCTGACCGCCTTGACCAGATCGACCAGATAACGAGACCAGGAACCCACCGCGCATTCCTGCTCATGCTCGAAGAGGTGACCGATCCTGAGATCGCCGCGGCCATGAAACGACTGAGCGCTCGCAGCGCGCCACCCACACCCATGGATCCGTCGTGGAGGCAGTCGTGACACGGTCCCAACCGGGACCCGTTCCCGGATCTTTGTGCCGATCCGACACCCACCCTCCCACCAATGAACTCGTCTGATGTCTCCCAACCGTGAACCCACCCCCTCGGTGACCCCGGGTCAACGACGTCTCGTGGTCTGGGGCACGTTCGACATCGGAAAACCGCGGGTGCGTCTGCTTGTTCGAGCTGCTCGTCAGTTGGATCCTGACGTGGCTGTCTGCCACCACAACCTCTGGGACGGCATCGAGGACAAGACCCAGATCCGATCACCACTCAGATGGTTCTCGATTCTCATGCGGTGGCTGTGGTCCTACCCACGACTGTTGTGGCGCTACCTGCGGCTCCCACCCCACGACGTGGTCCTCATCCCATACCTCGGAATCCTCGATGTGGTGATCCTTGCTCCCTTTGCCCGGATACGGGGCGCCCGCGTGTGCTGGGACGTGTTGTTGTCGATCTACGACGCGGTCGTTGACGATCGACAGATGATCCCGAAGCAGGGGCTCCGAGCCCGCTTGCTGTTTGGCGTCGAATGGCTCGCCACACGGTCTGCGTCCATCCTGCTCCTTGACACCAACACCCATGCGGCGTACATGGCTGAGCTGTACCGGTTGCCTCCCGACCGGGTCCGCCGGGTGCTCATCGGGTGTGAGACCGAACGCTTCACCCCGGCCCCGTGGGCTCCGCCGGCTGGTGACCAGCCGTTGTCCGTGCTGTACCACGGCCAGTTCATCCCGAACCACGGGCTGCCGGTCATCATCGAAGCGTTCCATCTCATCGAGGCGTCCGACGCACCACCCATGGAGCTCATCCTCATCGGGCGGGGGCAGGAGGAGGCACGCATCGAACAGATGCTCCACGAGCGGCCCCTGCGCTCCGTCCAACGCATCCCATGGGTCCCCCACGACGAGCTCCCACAACACCTCGCAGACGCCGATATCTGCCTCGGCGTGTTCGCAGGGGAGGGCAGAGCCACACGGGTCGTCCCCAACAAGGTGTACGAGATCCTGGCGATCGGTCGTCCGCTCATCACCTCGGATACACCCGGTATCCGGGAGTTGGTGGAACCCTCCCCGGCACTGCGCCTGGTCCCATCGGGGGACGCTGCCGCCTGGGCAGCAGCCCTCACCGCGTTGGCTGTGGCGCTACGGGCCCCCGATGCAGCCCAAACCATCGGTTCCGTTCT
>CAZULI010000163.1:0-4214 GCA_964621095.1 uncultured Acidimicrobiaceae bacterium
GGTCACCCCCCTCACCGATGCGCTCTTCATGGAGCCGAACCCCATGCCACTCAAGGCGGGACTCAACACGTACTGGGATCATGTGGGTGATCCGAAGCTGCCGTTGCTCCCAGCGAACCCCGAGACGCTCATGAGCATCGGAACCGCACTAGACGCCATCGCCACCCACCGCGCATCATGACCGTCAAGATCGGATTCCTCGGGGGGCTCGGCGAGATCGGACGCAACTGTGCCGTTGTCGACATCGACGGCGTGATGGCGATGATCGACTGTGGTCTGATGTTCCCCGAGGAGGACATGCTCGGAGTCGATCTGGTACTCCCGGATTTCTCGGGAGTCCTTGAGCGCAAAGAGGATCTCGCCTGCGTCATCCTGACCCACGGCCATGAGGATCACATCGGAGCACTGTCGTTCCTCCTGCGTGAGGTCGATGTTCCCATTTACGGAACCGCCCTCACCGTCGAGTTCGCTCGCTCACGGATCGAGGAGTACGGACTGGTTCCGACCCTGCGACCCATCGAGTATTACGAGTGGGTCAATGAGGGTCCGTTCCGGTTCACGTTCATCCCGGTGTCGCACTCGATCCCGGATGCCGCAGCAGTTGCCCTCCAGACCCCTGAAGGAATCATCGTCCACAGCGGTGACTTCAAGCTTGATCCGACGCCGATTGATGGCATCGCAACCGATCTGAGATCGTTCGGCACCCTCGGCGAGAAGGGGGTCCGCCTGCTGCTTGCGGATTCCACGAACGCTGAGCGCGAGGGGTACATCCCGTCAGAGACCACGGTGGGGGAACGGTTGAACCAGATCGTCTCGAGAGCGGAGGGGCGTGTGATCCTTGCCTGCTTTGCGTCCCATGTGCACCGAGTCCAGCAGGCGATCGATGCAGTGGTGGCTGACGGCCGGAAGTTCGCCTTCATCGGCCGTTCGATGTTGCGCAACTCCGAGATCGCTTCGGAGCTCGGCTCGCTGAACTTCCCCAGTGGATCGCTGGTCGAGTTGGAGGAGCTGGTGGACCTCCCTCCGGTTGACACGGCGATCATCTCGACCGGGAGCCAGGGGGAGCCGTTCGCAGCTCTCTCGCTGATGGCGGCGGGACAGCACCGGTCGGTCTCGCTTGCGGAAACTGACACGGTCATCATCTCGGCGACACCGATCCCCGGCAACGAGAAGAAGGTGTCAAAGGTCATCAACAACCTCTACCGAGCAGGGGTGACCGTGTACCACGGCCGCAACACCCATGTCCACGTGTCCGGCCACGCGGCCGCTGAGGAACTCAAGACGTTCTACAACACGATCAGACCCGATGCGATGGTTCCCGTACACGGTGAGTACCGCCACATGCACGCCAACGCCGCCCTTGCCCGGGCGATGCGGATCCCTGAGGTGGAGATCTGTGAGGACGGGGACCAGGTCACGCTCGACAACGGTACCCTCACCGTCCAACGTGGGGTGCATCCCTCCGGGTACGTCTATGTGGACGGAACCGACATCGGCGGGGACGATGAGATCATCCGCGACCGCAGACATCTGGCTGACAATGGGGTGATGACGGTCACCATCGGGATCAACCTCCAGACGGGGGAGATCCTCATCGGGCCCGACATCGACTCCCATGGCGTGACCGCCGATGAGGACGAGCTCCACCCGCTGATCCGCAGCCGGGTCATTGAGTCGGTGGGGAGTCTCGAGGTGCCCATCGACATGGACACGTTGCGTCAGCGGGTCCGGAACGCAACGGCACGGGCCGTCAAGAAACATGCAGGGCAGCGACCGGTCGTCCTGCCGGTGGTGTTCGAGGCGTGACCCACCCCGCGAAAATCACAAGCATGTAACTCGGCGCGCGTGGGTGCGCGCGATGGGTAGTTTGCTCATCCCGAAAGTTGGGGTAGTGTTCGTTTCCCATGGCCACTCGCACCACAACGGGTGGGGCCAAGGGGCGGAGTACCGCATCAAAAAAGAAGAAGCAGTCGAGACTGAAACGGACGACCTCCGCGCTGGGGGCAGTACCGGGGAAGATCGGCGAGTCCCTCGGGGATCACCGCAGGGACGTCTGGGGCATCGTCCTCATGGTCGTCGCACTCCTGTTGATCCTCTCGTTCTTTGAACTCTCCGGACCGGTTGGCTCCTCAGCAGCTGGCCTGGTCAAGATGTTGTTCGGGGTCTGGGCGTTCGCCGTCCCACTCGCCATGATGATTGCGGGTGTCTCGTTGATCGGTCTCATCAACAAGGATGAGCACGGTCGCACCGTGGCCGGTGTCGTGATCCTCTTTGTCGGCTCCGTCTCCCTCTTCCACCTCTTCACCGGCAACGTCCCTCTTGCAGGGGGCACGGAATCGGTTGCCGAACATGGGGGAGCGGTCGGCTCTCTCATCACGTTCCCTCTTGAGCGTCTGATCGGGTACTGGGGGACGGCAGTGGTCCTCATCGCGATCATCGGTGTGGGCGCCCTGCTGATCACCAAGGCATCCCTCAGCGATGTCTTCCGCCAGATCGGTGTGTACGGCACCGGGGCCCTCAAGCTTGCAGGGTTCGGACGACAGGAGGAGGAGGAGGTGTCAACCGTTTACGTGGAGGACGAACCCGACGTCATCATTCTTCCCCAATCGATGACCCCACCGGCCAACACGCGACCACCAAAGGAGCGCAAACCCGAACCCACCGGACCGCGGAACGCCAAACCCGTGCCGGCAAAGGTTGCCGCACCAGTCAGGAGCGGCGGGTACACCCTCCCACCCCTTGACATCTTGTCCGTCCCGACCAACGGTGAGCACGACAGTCGCGGTCTCAAAGAGACCGGCAAAGAACTCGAGGATGCTCTGCGCCAGCACGGGGTTGAGGCAACCCTGACCCGCATCGTTCCCGGTCCGACCGTGACGCGGTATGAAATCGAGCTCGCTCCCGGTGTGAAGGTCGCAAAGGTCACGAACCTCAACAACGACATCGCGTACGCCCTGGCGGCCCACGATGTTCGCATCCTTGCCCCGATCCCCGGCAAGTCAGCGATCGGGGTTGAGGTTCCCAACCGCAACCGTCATCTGGTCACCCTCGGGGAGATCCTTCAATCGGACGTCGCTGCACGCGATCAGGACCCCATGCTCGTCGCCCTCGGGCGGGATGTTTCGGGGGCTCCGCGGATGCTGCGTCTCACCGAGCTCCCGCATGTGCTCATCGCAGGGGCAACCGGTGCAGGGAAGTCGTCGTGTATCAACTCCCTCCTGACGTCGATTCTCATGCGTGCAACGCCTGAAGAGGTCCGACTGATCCTGGTCGACCCCAAGCGCGTCGAGCTCGGGCAGTACAACGATGTGCCGCACCTGCTCACGAGGGTGATCACGAACCCGAAGAAGGCGGCCGACGCCCTCCAGTGGGCCGTCTCCGAGATGGATCGTCGCTACGACCTGCTTGCGGATGCGGGGGTTCGCGACATCGATTCGTACCGTGAACAGTTTGACGCCGGTGGTCTTGACGAGGAGATGTTCGACCGGTTCCCGTACATCGTCATCGTCGTTGATGAGCTCAACGACCTCATGATGGTCGCGGGCAAGGTCGTCGAGGATGCGATCGTACGGGTCGCCCAGATGGCCCGCGCCGTTGGGATCCACCTCGTGCTGGCCACCCAGCGTCCTTCGGTGAACGTCATCACGGGCGTCATCAAGGCGAACGTGCCATCCCGCCTCGCGTTCTCGGTGGCGTCCCAAACGGACTCCCGGGTCATCATCGATCAAGGCGGCGCCGAGAAGCTGGTGGGGTTGGGTGACATGCTGGTGGTCACCTCCCGTGAACCCAAGCCGGAACGCATCCAGGGATCGTTCGTGACCGAAGCAGAGGTCCATGTGGTCGTCGACTGGGTACGTGACCAGCGCAACGCCCAGTACCGCGACGCCGAAGTGTTCGAACAGGCGAACCAGACGGCCGCCGAGCGCGAAGACTTCGATGGTGAGGATCCCGAGATCATGCGGGAAGCCATTGAACTTGTGGTGCGCAGCCAGCTGGGTTCAACCTCGATGCTTCAACGCAAGCTCCGCATCGGGTTTGCCCGGGCGGGTCGGGTCATGGACATTCTCGAGGCTCGGGGCATCGTCGGTCCCTCAACGGGATCAAAGGCACGCGCCGTCCTCATAGCGGAGGATGAGTTGGAGAGCGTTCTCGGCTGAGCCCTGATCGAGTCCCCTGCGGCGGCCTGGGATCTGACTCCTACGCGCGGGAGACCA
>CAZULI010000164.1:0-4166 GCA_964621095.1 uncultured Acidimicrobiaceae bacterium
CGCAGTGTGTCCGTTTCAAACACCGACTCGACGCCTTGGAGCACCATCGCCAGGCGCTCGAGCCCCATGCCGGTGTCGATGGACTTCATGGGGAGATCACCCACGACATGGAACGGTTCGTCCTGGATGTACTGCATGAACACGAGGTTGCAGAGTTCCATGTACCGATCGTCATCGACGGTTGGACCACCTTCCACCCCGTAGCTGGGTCCGCGATCGTAAAAGATCTCGGAGTCCGGCCCTGCGGGTCCCGCGACACCCATCTGCCAGAAGTTGTCCCGATCGGTCCGTTGGAGACGGCCCGGATCGATCCCGACCCCGTCGATCCAGATCTCGGCAGCTTCATCGTCATCATCGTGGACGGTGAACCAGAGGCGGTCGGGGTCGATGCCGTACGCCTCGGTGAGGAGCTCGTACGCAAACGGGATCGCTCGCTCCTTGAAGTAATCCCCAAAGCTGAAGTTGCCGAGCATCTCGAAGAACGACATGTGCCGTGCCGTGGAACCCAACACCTCGATGTCGGCGGTGCGAATGCATTTCTGGCAACTGGCGGCACGACGGTACGGCGGTGTCTCCTCACCAAGAAGGTACGGCTTGAACGGCACCATGCCGGCCACGGTCAGAAGCAATGCGGGGTCGACGGGGATCAGCGACGCAGACGGCACCACCGTGTGTGCGTGTGTTTCAAAGAAGCTGAGGAACGTGCTGCGCACCTGGTTACTGTCCATGGACCGCAGAGGTTAGCGACCCATCAACCTGGGGTGATGATGCTCACGCGTCGGACGGTGTTCCCGCCGTGGTGTCCCCACCCGCCGACCGCTGGAGGGCTCTTCCGAGGGCTTGCACGAGGTCGGCACCGTACGAGACCATGATCCGGGCGATTCCTTCAGCATCAAGGCGCTGTTTGATGGTCCTTGCCCGTTTGACCACCATTGTCCCGGCCGCGACCGATCCGATCACACCGAGGAGGAACCATCTGAGTCTCATGAACATGGCGTTCAACGTACCACCGGTTGAGCACCTAGCTTCGATCCGTTTTTCCCAGGATTCGGTCGATCCTGGCGAGGCGCTCGGCAAGTTCGGTTTCCTCCCCGACACGCTTGGGTGTGTACACCGTGACGTCGCTGATGGAGTCAGGGAGATACGTCTGTTCGACAACACCCCGGGGGTCGTCATGTGGGTACCGGTACCCGACCCCGAACCCGAACCCTTGGTCACCCTCGGTTGCCCCGGACCGCAGATGCGGCGGCACCTCACCCAGATGGTCGGAGGCGACCAGATCCCTGGCTGCGTCCATGGCCAGCTTCACCGAGTTGGATTTGGGGGCAAGGGCCAGGTACAGGGTCGCGTGAGACATCGCGTAGTTGGCCTCAGGGAGACCGACGATCTCAACGGCACGGAAGGCGTCGGTTGCAATCCGTAGGGCACTCGAATCTGCAAGACCGACGTCCTCTGATGCAAAGATGACCATGCGGCGCGCAATGAACTTGGGGTCCTCGCCTGCCTCGATCATCGTCTGGAGCCAGTACATCGCCGCGTCCGGGTCCGAACCGCGAAGGGATTTGATGAAGGCGGAGATGACGTCGTAATGCCGGTCACCCGCCCGGTCATACCGGATGATGCGTCGCTGGAGCGCCTCTTCCACCGTGGCAAGGTCAATCTCGGTCCCTGCTCTTCCTGCCACGATGGTTGCGGCGACCTCAACCGTGTTGAGCGCGAGGCGGGCGTCCCCGCCAACTCGCTCAGCGACCGCGGTGCACGCCTCCTCGCTGATCGTGATGCCGGTGACCCCACGCATCGGGTCGGCGAACGCCTGTCGGATGAGCGCGACCACCTCATCGGGGGTAAGCGCCTCGGTACGAAACACGGTCGCTCGGGAGATCAGCGGGGAGTTGACCTCAAAGAACGGGTTCTCCGTGGTGGCACCGATCAGGGTGATCGTCCCGTCCTCGACACCAGGGAGCAACGCGTCCTGCTGTGCTTTCGTGAACCGATGGATCTCGTCGAGAAACAGGATCGTTCCGCCACGCCCCTCCCCCAGACGTTGATCCGCGCGGGCAAGCACCTCACGCACATCCTTGACCCCTGCACTCGTGGCAGAGAGCTGCTCAAACGTGTCACCCGCCGTTGTGGCAGCGATGCGGGCGAGGGTCGTCTTCCCCGAACCGGGGGGACCCCACAGGATGATCGATCCGAGGCGACCCGACGCAACCATGGATCGGAACGCAGCCCCCTCCGCAAGGAGGTGCGTCTGGCCGATCACCTCATCAAGGGTTCGGGGGCGCATCCGGACCGCGAGCGGGGCGCGTGCCCTCCTCGCCTCATCACGTGCAGAGGCAAAGAGGTTCGACTCCTCCATCACAGATCGGGCGTCGGGTGTCCGATCCCCGCATCCTCGGCCTTCGCCCCAAGGACCTCCGGGGCGATACGGATGCCGAGTTCCTTGAGCTGGTCGTCCTCGACCCAGGTCGGCGACCCCGTCAACGGATCAGCGCCGGTCTGGGTCTTGGGGAACGGGATGACTTCCCGAATGTTCGGCTCACCCTGGAGGATGGACACGAACCGCGCGATCCCGATCGCAAACCCGGCATGGGGAGGTGTCCCATACCTGAGGGCTTCAAGAAACCACCCGAACCGCCTCTGGGCGTTCTCCGTCGTGATCCCCATCACCTCAAACACCTTCGCCTGCATGGCAGAGTCATGAATCCGGACGCTTCCTGAGCCGAGCTCTGATCCGTTCAACACAAGGTCGTACGCCTTCGACACCGCCGTTTCCGGGGAGGTCACCAGTTCATCGAGATCGGCTGGCGCGGTGAATGGGTGGTGGGCCGGCGAAAGCGTGCCATCCTCGGCAACCTCGAACACCGGGAAGTCGACCACAAACGCAAACGCGAGCTCGTCATGATCCGACGGTTGACCAACATGGAGGCGCAGCCGCCCAAGAACCTCCAGGACCGTGCGCGTACGGTCGGCAACGATCAGCAGCGTATCGCCGGGGGTTGCGGCCAGCCGCGAGACGATGGCGGTTTGCTCGTCCTCGGAAAGGAACTTCGCCACCGGAGAGCGCAGCGAACCGTCGTCCTCCACCACCATCCATACGAGACCCTCAGCCCCGAACTCCTGAGCCTTGGCCACCAGGGCGTCGAGCCCTGAACGCGTGAGATCGAGGACCCCGCCATTGATCCCGCGGATGGAGCCTCCGTCCTGGAGCACCCTCGCAAACGCTTTGAACTCCGTTCCGGCAAACCCAGCGGAGAGATCGACGATCTTCATGTCAAACCGGATGTCCGGCTTGTCTGATCCGTAGTTCTCCATGGCCTCGGCGTACGTCATGCGAACAAAGGGGTCTGCGGGAATCGTGTGGCCAAGCTCACGCACGACCGCCCGGGCGACGAGTTCGATCGTCTCAAGGACCTCCTCCTGCCCCCAGAACGCACCTTCGAAGTCGAGTTGCGTGAACTCAACCTGGCGGTCGGCGCGGAAGTCCTCGTCTCGGTAACACCGTGCGATCTGGTAGTACCGCTCGACGCCACCGATCATCAGGAGCTGCTTGAAGAGCTGTGGCGACTGTGGCAGTGCGTAGAACTGGCCCGGTCGCAGCCGGGAGGGGACGAGCAGGTCGCGTGCCCCCTCAGGGGTTGAGGCGATGAGCGTCGGGGTCTCCACCTCGAGGAACCCGAGGTCCTCCATCACGTTGCGCATGGCACGGATCGCCCGTGAGGCGGCTCTCAGGTTCGTTGCGACACGCTCGCGTCGCATGTCGAGATACCGGTACCGCAACCGGAGGCCCTCGTCAATATCCGTGCGTCCGTCAAGAGGGAACGGCAGGGGTTCTGCGGCACTGAGAACGACCAAGCGCTCAGCGACAACTTCAACCGCACCGGTTGGAAGGTCTTCGTTGACGGTCCCGTCCGGTCGTGGACGAACGGTTCCGGACACCTGGACGCAGTACTCGTTGCGCAGACCATGGAGCACGTCCTGTGTTGCCGGGCCGTCCTCGGGGTTGAGGACCACCTGGACAAACCCGGTGGAGTCCCGCAGATCGATGAAGATCACCCCACCATGGTCCCGTCGACGACCCACCCAACCCGCGAGCTGGACGGCGGTTCCCGCATCGGTCCCCCGCAGCGTTCCTGCACCAATCGATTTCATGCGTCCTGTCATCC
>CAZULI010000165.1:0-4113 GCA_964621095.1 uncultured Acidimicrobiaceae bacterium
TCCACGGGCACAGCCCTCTCCTCCGGATGGTGTGAAGATCACCACCTCGTTCATCGACGCGTCAAGCCCGACCTCTTGAGCAAGCGATTCCGTGATGATCAGACTCTCACCGAGCGTCAGACAGTCAGCCGCAAGCGCCTCGTGGAGCCGCGTTGCGAGCGCCACTGCACGTGGGCTCGCCACGGGGGTCGACGACCCGAACAAAACGACCTGTTGGTGTTCGGGATCCAGATAGAAGTAGGAACAACTCCCCACGCTGCTGGTTTCGCCCGATTGGGAAGCCACACTCCACGTGTCGAGTGCCAGCCGAGTGAGTTCACGGTTGACCATGCGCTCAGCATCGGCGTGTGCAATGCAGCCGGATTGCAAACCACTGGCAACATCGCCAAGCGCTTCCTCCAGTTCGATCAAACGGAGATCCTGGATCACGCCCGATGCAAGCTTTCGCCAGCCAGAAGGCACCCCTGCACCGTCAGGCACGACCTCGATACCGCCGGTTCCGTTCTCATATGCGACCAGTGGCGGCGGTGCCATCGCATACTCGCGCCACCACACCTGGCGGCAGTCGGTCACAGGATCCCCGGTCACGGCATTCACGATCGAGATGCCGTCGTCCGGCATATGGCATGCAAGGACGGTTGTCGTCTCAACAGGCCCCAGTGCCCAGGTTGCCGCGACCGTGATCATCGCGGCAACTCCAAGCGTTGCCATGATCCGACGGTTTGTCATCCAGCGTCTTGCACCGGTTGCTTTCCTGGGCGGGTCGATGAGCTCCATGAGCTCGGCTCGTGCCTGTTCGATGGCCTCGGCATCGTCGCTGACAGACGGGCGGAGATGGCGAACGAGATCAACTTCATCGGTCATGATCGCACTTCCCTGTGTACCGAGCGGAGATCGCCGTGCTCCCCCCTGCCGTTGGGAACGAGTTCGCGGATCCGTTGGCGAGCGCGGTTGATGCGGGACCGCACGGTTCCGACCGGAACATCCAAGGCTTCGCTGATCTCAGCGTACGAGAGGTCCTCCCACGCAAACAACAACAGAGTTTGACGCTCAATGTCAGGGAGGGACGAAACAGCGTCTGCAACGGCGGGCCAGAGCCGCGCGGCATCGATGGATGCATCAACGTCATCCTCGAACGCGCGTGGTTCGCTGCGAGTGCCCCCAGCACGACCGGTGGCCCGAATCCGACGCGTCTCGGTCCGGTAATGCTTGAGCAGCAGGTTGGAACCAATGCCAAACAGCCACGGCCGGGCGTTCGGCCTGTCGAGTTGGTACGTGTGTCGTCGTTCAAATGCCACACAAAACACCTCACTCAGCAGGGACGCTGCCGAATCCGGATCGGTTCGTCTCATGAGAAATCTTCGTATGTCGGCGGCATGGCGATCAAAGATCTCACCAAAGCGGCGTGCATCGGTGAGAGACGCCTCGATCACTGCCGCGTCGGTAGGCGGGTCGTCCATCACCATCTCTTTCCCGCTGCGCACACCTGGTTCGCACTGAAGACACCAACCATCCGGGAGCAAACCCCAGGTCGGTCGTCCGAATCGCCTGCTGGCCCCTGAAGGATACCGACGCGACCACCGGTGAACAGACCACATGAATGCTCGCGAACCCGACCTCACTGACAGGGCAAGAAGAGACGAAACAGTTGAGGGAGGGATTCACAATGACACCACGAATCGTCGGTCTTCTGGTCACGGGCGCCCTCTTGCTGGCTGCCTGTGGCAGTGGCTTGGCCGGGACCCCCCTTGATGCTTCCGGCGACCGCTTGATTGATCTCGAGTCGTTCGGGTTGAGCCGAGACGATGAACGAGTACTCCACAACGCTGAGCAGGAGTATGTCCGCCGATGTGCGGCCGCTGCCGGGTTCCAATTCATACCCACGCCGTATGAGGCCGTCGAAGGTACCGCGTGGCCAGTGTTCGGCAGCGACGATGTGGAGACGGCAAGGGTGGAGGGGTACCAGGTCCAGGACATGCTGATGGAGAGCCCCGACCCCGAGGATGGCAACCGCGCCATTCTTGAGAGCCTCTCGGCGGAGCAGCAGGAGCAGTGGAGTCTGGTCGTAACCGGCGACCCAGACGATTCGATCGATGTGGCGGTGGACGGTGGCGTTGTCGGGACACCGAGGACTGGCTGCATCAGCGAGGCCCGCCAGGTCTTGTATGGGGATCTCGCCACCTATCTCGAGCTGAGTTTTCTCTCGCTCAATCTGAGCACCCGTATCCGGGATGCGGTTCAAACCGATCCCAGGTTCATAGCGGCTGAAGCCGGCTGGTCGTCGTGTATGCGCTCCAAGGGGTGGGAGGTGTCCACGCAAACAGATGCATTGTTGGTCGTATTCCATGCGTACGACACACAAGGCTCCGACGACGCCCACGCACTGGAGCTCAACATCGCGACCGACGACGCCACGTGTGCGAGGGAGAGCCGGAGTGTCGATGAAGGGCAGCAAGCAATGGCGAGAGCAAGCCAGCAGATGATCGGCGATCTCGAGGGCCAACTCCTCGCCTATCAGGAGTTACGGCTCGACGCCCTTGATGCTGCGAGGGCGATCCTTGAAGGCGGTTGAGCGGGATGGATGATCAACACATCCAGATATTCGGAGAGCCATCGCCGCCAAGCAATGAAGTACCCCCGATGGACGGCTCCTCCCCCGAAGACCATGTGTCACCGCGTCTCAACCCAAAGCGCATCACGCCGTTGCGAGCCTCGATTGCCATGGTTGGTGCGCTCGTTGCGGTCTCGGCGCTCTCGCTTTGGGTCGGAAGTCGGATTCGGAGTCCCGAGCAAGCAGCCGCTGACGCGGCCCCACCCATTCCGTCGGTGATCACGGCATCGGTTGAGCGACGCACGCTCACCCAACAACTCACGTTGCGCGGGACAGGTGTCGTGGACGGTGTTGCGGTGGTGGCGCGGGCCGAGGATTCTGTCTTGCCTGCGATCGTGACGGATGTCCGGATGACCAACGGTGCAATCCTGGCCTGTGGTGACGTCCCCCTCGTCGTGGCTGGGAGACCCGTCATCGTAATGAAGGGGGATCTTCCGATGTATCGCGACCTCGTCCCGGGTTCCGTGGGTCCCGACGTGGCGCAGCTCCAGCAGGTGCTCGCCGACCTGGGATACCGCAGCGATGACCCAGATGATGTGGGTACGTTCGGCCCAGCAACCCAGGACCTGGTGAGGCAGCTCTATGAACACCTTGGGTTTGCGCCGGCGCTGACGTCTCAGGACGCATTTGTGATCATCGCAGACAGCAACCGGGCCGTGGAGGACGCAAAAGACGCCGTGTCGAGTGCCAAGGCCACCAGGTCGCGTGCGATGACCTCATCGGATCGAGCCGATGCCAACATTGCCCTTGCTCAGGCGCAGCGGTCTCTTGAAGCCGCGCAACAGGGTGCTCTCCTCGCCGTTCAGCGCAACGGCGTGATGGTCCCATACAGCGAAGTTGTCTTTGTTCCCTCGACAACCTCGACCGTGACCAACCTCAACGCCGTTGTCGGGCGAACACCCCCAGCGAGTGGCGTGCTCGCAATCCTGGCAACCGGAACACCCCAGGTCGAGATCCAGATATCTGAAACCCACCGACCACTTGTCGATGTCGGCACCGAGGCGACGATCGTCGACCCCATATCCGGTACCCGCTACACAGCGAGCGTCATCAGCATCGAGCTGGCCGCGGCGACGGAGACGACAACCGGCCCGACCCATGTAGGGATACTTGCGCTTCACGAAGCCGTTTCGTTCGACGTGGTCGGTGGCGACTTGCAGGTGGTGATCACCACCGCGGCCACCGACGGAGAAGTCTTGGTGGTGCCGGTTGCCGCCGTGTCGGGCCATGCCGACGGAAGAACGACGGTCAGCGTTGTGCGACATGGCGCACCGACCGTGACAGAAGTTGTGGCCGGTCTCTCCGCTGGTGGGTTCGTCGAAGTATCCCCGAGAGAAGAAGGAGGACTTCGGGTTGGTGAGCAGGTCGTCGTCGGGGCAGACCCAGGGTCACGTTGAGATGACGCCAACACCACCGCCCAAGTCCTCCCCACTTCTCGATCTTGATGGGGTAGCGCGTACCTATCAGGGCGTCGTACCGGTGAACGCCTTGTACCCGACCAC
>CAZULI010000166.1:0-2542 GCA_964621095.1 uncultured Acidimicrobiaceae bacterium
CCTCCTCGATACCGGCAACCCCTGTCTCCCAGTGGGCGATCAGCCTGGTCGTCATCGCCTCGGTGTGGGCGGTTGCTGGGATTGCTGTGTTGACCACATGACCACCCCCGTCATCTCCGTCGAGAACCTCTCGTACCGCTACCCCGACGGAACCGCCGCGCTCACGGACGTCTCGCTCCATATCCACGCCGGTGAGCGTCTCGCGCTCCTCGGGCCCAACGGTGCTGGCAAGACGACGCTCATCCTGCACATGAACGGGATCCACATGCCCCAGGCAGGGTCGATCTCGGTGTCGGGTGTGTCGCTCACCACGTCCTCGGTCATGGAGATCCGGCGTCGCGTCGGGGTCGTCTTCCAGGACCCGGACGATCAGCTCTTCATGACAACCGTGCGCAAGGACGTCGAGTTCGGCCCACGAAATCTTGGTATCGACGGTGACGAGCTTGCGGCACGGGTCGATGCGGCCCTCGCAGCGGTGGACGTTGCCGATCTCGCTGACCGGCCACCGAACCATCTCTCGTTCGGGCAGAAGCGACGAGTCGCCATTGCGGGTGTTCTCGCCATGGAGCCCGACATCATCGTTCTCGACGAACCCACCGCAAACCTCGACCCGGCGTCGCGTCAGGAACTCACGGCGGTCCTCGATGGCCTCAACGTGACCCAGCTGATCGTCACCCACGACCTGCTCTACGCACACGAAGTCTGTTCCCGTGCGGTCATCCTCGATGACGGCAGGGTCGTGGCCGACGACGACATCACCAGCATCCTGCGTGACACCGATCGCCTCGCCCGCCACCGGCTTGGGTTACCGAAGGGGATCCACGTCTGAAGGGTCCGCCGTGTCCCGGTCACGGGCTCTCTGGGCGGCGGAGGCCTCTCTCCGAAGGTTGGTGCGGTACTGTCTCGATTCAGCGCGCGCCAACGCCTCGATCTGCTCGTCAATGAATCGACCGTACGCGATCCACCGGTCCCGATCGAGTTGACCGGTTGCAACAGCTTCAAGAACGCCACATCCTGGTTCGCTGCGGTGGGCACAGTCACCGAAACGACACGAAATGGCGAGGGCCTCGATGTCTGAGAACAGCTGCTCGACCCCCTCCCCCTCCCCTGACAAACCGAGTGAACGAACCCCCGGATTGTCGATGAGCATCCCACCGCCGGGCAGGAGATGGAGCTCCCGGTGCGTCGTCGTGTGCCGACCCTTGGCGTCGCGTGCACGCACGTCACCGGTCCCGGCAACGTCACCCTCCATCAAGGCGTTGACGAGTGATGACTTGCCAGCACCGGACTCCCCGATGAGGGTCCCGGTCCGTCCCGACAGCAGGCCAAGGAGGGTGTCCATCCCCTCACCGGTTCTGGTCGACGTCTCGACCACCTCGACATCCCCCACCCATGACCGAATCGCGGACACCAACCTGGTGGGATCATCATGCAGATCAGTCTTGGACACGACCACGACGGGTCGGGCACCGATGTCCCACGCAAAGGCGGCGAACCGCAACACCTTGTTCTTCACCAACGGACGGTCAGCACCAAACACCAACAGGACGAGATCAACGTTCGCCGCGATGATCTGGCGACCGGACTCGGCAGAGTCACGCTCGAGTTGACTCGTCCGTTCAAGCACCCCCGAGACCGTTTCGTTCCGGACCACCACCCAGTCCCCGACCGCAAGTTGCATCGACCGGGGGAAGGTGGCGTGCACCATCGACTCGCCGTCCGACACCATCACCTTGACGCTGTCGTGACGCACGACCCGCGCCGGTGCTCCCTCGAACCCTGAAGCATCCCGCTTTCTCCCCCACCGATCACTCCAACCGAGCAGCCAGAGACTGCTGCGATCCGGCGAATCAGCCAAGGGCACGATCGAGGTCAGCGATGAGATCGTCCACGTGCTCGATCCCCACCGAGAGTCGCACAAGGGAGGACGGAACCTCAAGATCGGTCCCCTCGACGGAGGCGTGGGTCATCACGGCCGGCACCTCGATGAGGGACTCAACCCCACCGAGGGACTCGGCAAGGAAGAACAACCTGGTTCGGGAGACAAGTCTGGTGGCAGCCTCGACACCACCCTTGGGGGTGAACGACACCATGCCACCAAACCCCGTCATCTGCCGCTGGGCGATCTCGTGGCCGGGGTGCGAGGAGAGCCCCGGGTACCAAACGTGATCGACTCGGGGGTCGGCATCGAGGAATGCAGCGATGGCAGCAGCGTTGGCACAGTGGCGATCCATCCGAACCCCAAGGGTCTTGATGCCACGAACGAGGAGATACGAGTCAAACGGCCCGGGAATGGGGCCGGTTGCGTTCTGGAGAAATCGGAGCCGTTCGAGCAGTGCACCATCGTTCGTGACGATCGCCCCTGCCACGGTATCGGAGTGCCCACCGAGGTATTTCGTCGCCGAATGGATCACGAGATCGGCACCGAGGCTGAGCGGTTGCTGGAGGTACGGGGTTGCGAAGGTGTTGTCGACCGCGATCATCGCCCCCACCGCCTTCCCGGCCTCAGCGACCGCCGCAATGTCCACGATCTTGAGCATCG
>CAZULI010000166.1:2552-4086 GCA_964621095.1 uncultured Acidimicrobiaceae bacterium
CGGGGTCTCGATCCACACCAGCTTCGTGTCCGGAGTGATCGCCTCGGCCACCTTGTCAGGGGAGGCGAGGTCCGCAGCGGTCCAGGTGATCCCGTGCTCGGCGAGCACCCTGGCAATGAGCCGGAACGTGCCGCCGTAGGCGTCGTCGGGGAGAACGATGCGATCACCCGGTTTGAGGAGATGCCCGATCAGGCCCGTGGCAGCAAGACCAGACGAGGTGGCCACCGCGCCACCATCACTGGCCGCACCGACCCCCTCCAACGCGGCGATCTGGGTCTGGAGAGCGGTTCGGGTCGGGTTGTCGGTGCGGGAGTACTCATACCCCTTGTGAACACCCGGGGCTTCCTGGACGTAGGTCGACGTCGCGTAGATCGGCACCACGGCGGCCCCGGTTGTCGGGTCAGGCTCCTGGCCAGCGTGGATGGCGATGGTCTCGAACCGGTCCTCACTCATACCGCAAACCCCTGACTGGTCATCCAGGCGTCGTTGAAGATCTTCGACAGGTAGCTCCGACCAGAGTCAGGGAGGATGACCACCACCAACTTGTCCGGATCCGCCTCAGCGACCCGCACGGCACCCACAACCGCCATCCCTGCAGACCCCCCAACGAGCATCCCCTCCTCGACGGCAAGCCTCCGTGTCATGGCAAACGCCTCTGCGTCCGTGACGACCTCGTACCGGTCCGTCAGATCGGGGTCGTACGTCTCTGGCCAGAAGTCCTCCCCGACCCCCTCGATGAGGTAGGTGGTGACCTCCTCGGGGGTCTCCGCCGTGTAAATCGAGCCTTTGGGGTCGATCCCCACGACCTCGATCGCAGGGTTCATTGATTTGAGATACCGAGCGTTCCCCGAGATCGTTCCACCGGTTCCGACCCCGGCAACGAGAACGTCGATCCTGCCGTCGGTCTGACGCCAGATCTCCGGGCCGGTGGAGTCGACATGGGCCTGTGGGTTTGCCGGGTTCGAGTACTGGTCAGGCCGGTAATGCCGGGGCCGGGACGCGAGCTCGTTGGCAACCGAGTAGTACGAACGGGGATCCTCCGGCTCGACGTCGGTCGGACACAGGACGACTTCAGCGCCGTACGCCTTGAGCAGGTCCTGTTTCTCCTTGGACTGTTTGTCCTGCATCACACAGATCAGGTGATACCCACGGAGCGCCGCCGCCATGGCAAGCCCAACTCCGGTGTTCCCTGACGTCGGCTCAACGATCGTGTCCCCAGGGGTGAGCCACCCATTCGCCTCGGCACGTTCGATCATGGCGAGGCCGATCCGGTCCTTGATCGATCCACCCGGGTTCATGTACTCGACCTTGCCGACCAGGTTCCCCGCAGGGTGAATCCGTGACAGCCGCACCAGCGGCGTCCCCCCAATCGCCCCAACAATGTCCTCATGAATCTCCATTCCAATGAGGCTACCGCGTTCCCCACACCCCCGCGTACCCAGGGTATGAACCCACCGTGGCGGTGGGTCACAGCCCACAGAACGCGCTCTACCACCGGTATCGTCAGCTTCATGTCCGAAGTTCTCATCAAGGC
>CAZULI010000167.1:0-4039 GCA_964621095.1 uncultured Acidimicrobiaceae bacterium
ACTGATCCCACCACGAAAAGGGATAAGTGGTTTACCGCATTTGAGAATGAAGAGGAGACCGACGGTCCTGATCTTCTTCGGCTTCGGCTTCCGGCCCTGGCGGACCAGTTGCTGCACGGTTGGCACGTTGCTCTTCCGTCTCTCTACTTGACGCACTCCGACCCAACACCTGGGTATCGGAGTTCTAACGAACGAAAATCGGCACCGCTGCCGGAGGCAGACAGAGCCGATCCCATCTGTGAACCTCTTCCGGCACAACAGCATCCGAGGATGCCTCCGGGTACCAGCGGGTTCGGTCGGGAAAACCAGAGGGCAGTATATGGGGGGTTCGCATCAAACCGCACAAGGAATACGCGTGTGGCCCGATTGACCCCTGGCCCTCCCCTCCGCCACTCCGTCAGATCGGGAACATCGGTGGTTCCTCCGGCGGATCGTGCGGTCTGGATGGAGGGGTTGGTGGTGCGGGCGGGGCCGGTTGCGGGTGTGACGGGCCGGGTCCCCCTTCCTGTTGGGCACCCCGCACCGCTGGTCTCTGGCGGCGGTACTCCTGGTACCCCATGAAGGCGAACACGACGACGATCACGGCGGCCATCGAGACCCCTTTGATGAGGGCAACAGGGACGATGATGGCAACGGTGATCCACGTCACGACCTGGGCCATGAGCGGTGCCAATGGTTCGTTCACCATCGCAAACAGGTGCTGGGCCATGTGTCCACCGTCGAGGGGGACGATGGGGATCCAGTTGAGAATCCCCCATACCAACGCGATGAAGACGAAGAACTCGCGAAACTCCCGCACCTCGATCGGCCATGATCTGGCAACGTCGAGATGGCCGAGCCCGATCAGAACAAGTCCCGCGACAATGCCGACTCCCGACCCTGCTGCCGATATCAGGAACGACCGTCCGTGTGAGAGCGGCTCCCTGGTGGTGAACGACGTGACCCCGCCGAGCGCGTAGAGGGTCACGTTGATCCCTTCTGCTCCGAATGCTCGGGCGGTGAGGGCGTGTCCGAACTCGTGGAGCATGATCGCGGTGAACGCTGCCACCACCCACAACACCATGGAGCTCACCGTGTCGGTCGGGCCGATGACGGCGATCAGGAGAAACGTGAGATGGACTCCCACGGGGATTCCCAAGAGCTTGAACCGGACCACGGGGTGAGCCTACGCCCACCTGATCGGGATCACGCCAACGAATCGACGGGCCGGCAAACAAGAACGGGAGCGGCCGTGGCCGCTCCCGTTCCGTCGTTGGATCTCGATCAACGGTTGTCGGAGTCGATGTCCCCACCGAGGGATGCGAGCCATTCGGCCGGATCCACCGGAAGAGCCTCAGACGAGGAGGAGGCTTCGTAATCTCCGAAGAGATCCCCCGCCGACGGTACCGCCGCACCTGGGATCATCGGCTCGATCCGCTGGTACACACTGGAACCGGTGCCCGCAGGAATGAGTTTCCCGATGATCACATTCTCCTTCAGACCACGCATGTAGTCGGACCTTGCGTTCAGCGACGCCTCGGTGAGCACCCTCGTCGTCTCCTGGAACGACGCTGCGGACAACCACGAATCGGTCGCAAGCGACGCCTTCGTGATCCCCATCAGCTCAGGACGACCCTCGGCGGGTTTGGATCCTGCTTCAACCAGATCGCGGTTGGTCTCACGGAACTCCTGGGCATCAACGAGCTCTGCTGGAAGCCATGGGCCATCGCCGGGGTTCACGATCCTGACCCGGCGCAGCATCTGGCGAACGATCAACTCGATGTGCTTGTCGTGGATGTCCACACCCTGGGAGCGGTACACCTCTTGCACCTGATCGACGAGATACCGCTGGCACGCCCTGATCCCCTGGATGCTGAGCACCTCCTTGGGATCCAGAGGACCCTCGGTGAGCTGTGTCCCCGGCTCGATGATGTCACCCTCGGCAACCCTGAGACGGGCACGGACCGGCAACGGGTACGCGACTTCTTCGTCGCCGTCGACGATCACGATCGAACGGTCACCGGTGTCCGGGTCCTTATCGATCCGGACCGCGCCGCCAACCTCTGCGAGGATCGCAACACCCTTCGGGGTGCGTGCCTCAAACAGCTCGGTGACACGGGGCAGACCATGGGTGATGTCCTCCCCCGCGATTCCACCGGTGTGGAAGGTACGCATCGTCAGCTGGGTCCCCGGCTCACCAATGGACTGGGCGGCCATGATGCCGACCGCGGTTCCCGGCTCGACCATGGCACCGGTGGCGAGGTCGATGCCGTAGGACTGCTGTGAGATCCCGTGCCGTGACGTGTCGGTCAGCGGGGAACGAACACGCACCTCGGTGACCTCATCCACATCGTTGAGACCGTTGACGGCCTCGCGATCAAGGACGAACCCCTTCTTCAGTTTCCTTCCGTCCGGGAGCTCGACAACTTTGCGATCCACCTTGACATCCTCAGCAAGGACGCGTCCGAAGATGCGATCCCTCAGGTGCCGAATGACGTTGCCCCTGGCGTCCCTGATCTGCATGACGAGACCCGGATCATCGGTCTCGTCCTCATGGATGATGATCTCCTGGGCGACATCAACGAGTCGCCGAGTGAGGTACCCCGAGTCCGCGGTCCGAAGCGCCGTATCGGCGAGACCCTTGCGGGCACCGTGCGTTGAGATGAAGTACTCAAGAACGGTCAGACCTTCACGGAAGTTCGCCTTGATCGGCTGGGGGATGATCTCACCCTTCGGGTTCGCAACGAGACCACGCATACCGGCGATCTGGCGAAGCTGCATGATGTTGCCTCGGGCACCCGAGTTGACCATCATGTCCATCGGGTTGAACGGGTCGGCCTGGAGCGTGCGCTGCATGGCGTCCTTGACGCTGTCGGTCGCGTTCGTCCAGATCTCGATCAACGCCGAGCGTCGCTCATCGTTCGTGATGATCCCCTTCTGGAACTGGTTCTCGACCTTGACCGCTTCCTCCTCGAATCCGGCAAGGATCTCCTTCTTCTCGGGAGGGGTCTTGACGTCCTGGAGACCGATCGTGAGACCGGCCGTGGTGGCGTAGTGGAACCCGAGCTCCTTGATGTTGTCAAGGGTGGCGGCCACGTCCGGCTTGTCGTAGGTGCGGATCACCTCTTCAACGATCGTGCGGATGTCGCTCTTTTTGAGTACCTCGTTGAGGTACGGGAACCCGGGAGGGAACGCACCGTTCACGAGGGCACGCCCGAGGGTCGTTTCGGTGAGACCTTCAGGGTCGACGGGTTTGTCCGCGATCAAGTGCTTGAGCAACGGCTTGAGTTGTGCGTGGATCGTCTCCTCACCTGCCAACCAGCCAACCCGTACCTTGATCGGGGCGTGAAGCCCGAGATCCCCTGCCTCATACGCCATCATTGCCTCATCGACCGAGGAGAACGCACGACCCGCACCGGGGGCGTCATCCTGTCTCACCGAGAGGTAGTACATCCCGATGATCATGTCCTGGGACGGGGTCACGATCGGGCGACCATCGGCGGGACGCAGCACGTTGTTCGAGGACAGCATCAGGATGCGGGCCTCTGCCTGAGCCTCCGCGGAGAGCGGGAGGTGGACCGCCATCTGATCACCATCGAAGTCAGCGTTGAACGCTTCACACACGAGGGGGTGCAACTGAATCGCCTTCCCCTCGATGATCACCGGCTCAAACGCCTGGATCCCGAGGCGGTGCAAGGTTGGTGCACGGTTCAGGAGCACCGGGTGTTCCTGAATGACGTCAGACAGTACGTCCCACACCTGGGGACGACGACGCTCAACCATGCGCTTGGCTGCCTTGATGTTCTGGGCGATGTCAAGATCGACCAGTCGCTTCATCACGAACGGCTTGAAGAGCTCGAGTGCCATGATCTTGGGAAGACCACACTGATGCAGCTTCAGGCTGGGGCCGACCACGATGACGGAACGACCCGAGTAGTCGACGCGCTTGCCGAGCAGGTTCTGGCGGAACCGACCCTGCTTCCCCTTCAACATGTCAGAGAGAGACTTGAGGGGACGGGAACCCGGACCGGTGACCGCACGGCCGCGTCGGCCGTTGTCG
>CAZULI010000168.1:0-4033 GCA_964621095.1 uncultured Acidimicrobiaceae bacterium
CCTGGCGGTGATGGGCCGATCGGGCGCGGGGAAGACGACGTTGCTTCGCACGATCGCCGGACTCACCCCACCCGAAGCGGGCGTTGTCGAGCGCCAGCCCGGGCGGGTACCGATCATCTTCCAGGAGCCTCGCCTCCTGCCCTGGCGGACCACCATCCGCAACATCGAGCTCGTTCTTGCAGAACAGGAACGTGACCGGGCAGGTGAGTGGTTGGCACTGGTCGGGCTGGCAGACGTCGCCAAAGCGTACCCGCTGACCCTATCGGGCGGGATGAAACAGCGGGTCTCTATTGCGAGAGCGCTTGCGTGTCACGCTCCGCTGCTCCTCGTCGACGAACCATTCTCCCACCTCGACGTCGTGACTGCCCACCAGTTGCGCGACGAGTTGACCGCACATCTAGCGAGTACGGGCACCAGCGCGGTTTGGGTCACCCATGACCCAGCGGAGGCGGTGGCCGTGGCCAGCCGGACCTTGGTCATGGCTGGGCCTCCCCACGGATCATGGGAACTCGTTGATCACCGTCTCCACGCCGGACCTGACGCCACGGCGCGTCACTTGGCTCGGACCATCGGGGAGATCTCGAACCAAAGAAAGGCATCATGAACAACTACCCAGAAACCAGACGGGCTGGCGGCCCTCACCGGGGCCGGTGGATCGCCGTCCTGCTCGCCATCCTGATGGTTGCCCTCCATGCGTGCTCATCCAGCGCGGAGACCACCACCACGACGGCGGCGGAGGAGACCACCACAACCACGGAGGCCGAGGAGACCACCACGACCACGGAGGCCGTCGAAGCGCCGGAACTCATAGAGACGCTTCGTATCCGCCATCCTGACAACCTGGCGTTCTCGGCGCCGTTCCAGCTCATTGCTGAGAGTGGCGCCCTCGACGGGTTCGTCAACAACATCGACATCGACACCTGGGCAACCCCAGATGTGCTGCGTGCCCTGCTCGTGAACGGCGATTCTGACGTGACGGCGGTGCCGACGTATGTCGGTGCCAACCTGGCCAACCACGGCATGGAAGTGAGCATGGCCGCGGTGGTCGTGTGGGGCCTTTTGTGGGTGATCGGACCGGACGGTGCAGCTTCTGACTGGGAGAGCCTCCGGGGACAGACCGTGATGATCCCGTACCCCAACGACATGCCCGATCTCGTCTTCCGTTACCTCGCCAACGCCAACGGGCTGGTGCCAGGTGAGGACTTCACGATTGAGTACTACGCCCAGCCACCAGAGGTGGTTTCGCGTCTTGTCGCGGGAGCCGGATCCTGGGCGGTCCTCCCAGAGCACGTCGCCACCCTGGCGCTCATGCAGGCAGGACAGAACGGCAACGCACTGACCCGAGTCATGGATCTTCAGCAGGAGTGGGCATCAGTCACGGGGTTGGAGCCTCGTATCCCACAGGCAGGGATCGTGGTCCCAACCAAACTGGCACAGGAGCGGCCTGACCTCATCGGGGCGATCCTCGATGCGTTGACCGACTCGGTCGCGTTGGTGAACGCTGCATCCCCAGAGACGGTCGCAGCGCTGTCTGAGGCCTCCGGCGTTCCCGCCCCGTTGGTTGAAAACGTCATCCCACGTCTCAACCTCGAGATCGTGCCGGGCGCCGATGCTCGCGTCGAGTTGGAGCGCTTCTTCACAGAACTCGCCAGCATGTCCCCCGACATCATCGGTGGAGGCTTGCCGCCAGCAGAGTTCTATCTCCCAGACCCTCGATGAAGCAAGGGCTTTGGTCTCGTTCGGGTACGGACACGGCACCGGATGGTGCCGTGTCCAAGCCCCGACGGGGCCGAGCCACCGCCTCGTCGGGTGATCCCCGCATCGTCGGGGGAACGATCGGGGCTCTGATCCTGGTTGCCATCTGGGCGTTTGCCGCCGGGTCCCAACCCGATTTCATTCTCCCCTCACCGGTCAAGACGTGGCAGGCGTTCCTGGAGCTGTTCTCAGATGGGAAGATCGTCACCGAACTCTCCCGCACCCTGTTCCGAGCAGCAGTCGGCGTGCTCGCAGCCGTGCTCGTGGGCGTGGTATGGGGAGCGCTGGGTGGCGTCTCACGGTGGGTGACGGCGATCTCGCGCCCGGCCGTATCGGCCCTGATGGCGGTCCCACCGGTGATCGTCGTGGCCCTTGGTTTGATCTGGTTCGGTCCCGGTGACACCGTGATCCGCCTTGTTGTCTTCCTCGTTGCGCTCCCCCTGATCGTTGTCACCGTGCAGGAGGCCGTGCGGGACATCGACTACGACCTCATCGAGATGGCCGAGGCGTTCGGCATCTCCCGGCCTTCGAGGATCGCCCATGTGATCGCACCGGCGGTTGCGTCCCCCACCCTGGCCGCCGTCTCGGTGACGTTCGGCCAGGCGATCCGCGTGTCGGTGATGGCTGAACTCCTGTCGGCAACCAACGGCGTCGGTGCCCAGGTGTCGCTGGCCCGCACCAACCTCACCACCGATGACCTCTTCGCTTGGACGATCACCCTCGTGACCGTCGTCATCCTTTTGGAGACGTTCGTGCTCAATCCGATGACGAACTGGCTCCTGCGCTGGCGGACCGCCCCGGCGACCACGTCAAGCTGAGCCACCCATCAGCGAACCCCCGAATCCATACGTCCTCGTTGGTCTTGCCGACGCAGCAGTGTCGGACTCGACCCTACGCTCCCTTGTGCTGCGCTGGACGGTCCGGTTGACCAGCCTCCTCGCCCAGTACACGGATGCAGAGAGCGCTGTCGCTGCTGAGATCCACCTGAACGGAGCGATGATGCACGTCGCCCTCCACGACACGCCACTCAGTCGGGAGGCTGTCACCTGAGGGTTCCGTGTGCTTCTTGCAACACCGGAAACCGAGGGTCGATGGCCATGACCGAACCTGCCACATCAACCGAGTATGCCTCCACCCTGTCACGACGCCGCCGCTGGGCGGTGCTCGTTGTGCTCACCGCGAGCCTGCTGGTCATGGCCATGGACATGACGATCCTGAACATCGCCCTGCCCGAGATGGCCGCCGAGTTGCAACCCACCTCGGATCAACAGCTCTGGATCGTGTCCATCTACTCACTCGTCCTCGCAGGCCTCCTCGTGTCGGTTGCGGCGATGGCAGACCGGTGGGGGCGGCGACGGATGCTCGTGTTGGGGTACGCCGTGTTCGCTACCTCTTCATGTCTTGTGCTGGTCGCCAACTCGGCTGGGACCGTGATCGCGATCCGTGCGCTTCTTGGCGTGGGCGGTGCCATGATCATGCCAACGACCCTGTCGCTCATCCGGGTCGTCTTCACCGACGCCAAGGAGCGGGCCACGGCTCTGAGCATCTGGGCTGCGGGGTCGGGGCTCGGGGTGGTCATCGGCCCACTCGTCGGCGGGTTCTTGCTTGAGCACTTCTCCTGGCACGCAGCGTTTCTCGTCAACGTCCCCCTCATGATCGTCGGGATCGTCGCCGGTCTGGCACTCCTCCCCGAATCCCGCGTGGCGGTCCCCGGCAGGTGGGATGGTGTTGCGGCGGTCCTCTCCCTCGTTGGCATGGTGACGCTCGTCTGGGCGTTCAAGCAGTTCGGCAAAGAGGCGAGTTTCGTCGTGCCCGGAGCCTTGGTTGCGGTGGTGATTGCAGGCGTGACGCTGACCTGGTTTGCCGTCCGTAGTCTGGGTAGCGACCACCCCCTTCTCGACCTGCGTCTCTTCAACAACCGACAGTTCTCCGCAGGCATCATCGCTGCGCTTGCATCCACGTTTGCGACGATCGCGGTCCTCCTCCTGGTGGCGCAGTGGCTCCAACTGGTGGACGGTGAAACCCCGATCCAGGCAGGCCTCCGCCTCATGCCGATCGCCGTCGCCGGGTCCATCGCGTCCCTCGCAGCGCCGCCACTGAGCCGCCTCATCGGTTCGCGTGCGGTCCTCGCAGGAGGGCTCGCGTCCACCGGCGTCGGTCTCATGTACGTCGGGTTGTCGGGTGACAACCTCCACGCCGTCAACATGATCATCGCGCTCTCGTTGGTGGGGGTTGGCATGGGAGCGCTCGCCATCGGGTCCGCCATGATCATGGCGGC
>CAZULI010000169.1:0-4023 GCA_964621095.1 uncultured Acidimicrobiaceae bacterium
GTTGAACGATGTGTCGCGTTGTTTGACAAGGTGGTCGTCGGCGTGGTTCACAACCCGTCCAAGTCCCCTCTGTTCACCGCAGAGGAACGAGTTGCTTTGCTCAAGCAGTGCACCACACAGTGGCCGAACGTCTCGGTGGCGAGTTTTCGTGGCCTCCTGGTCGACTACGCCCACGAGATCGGAGCCAAGACGATCATCAAAGGGCTGCGCGCCGTGACTGACTTCGAGTATGAGATCCAGATGTCCCAGATGAACCGCCACCTCTCCGGAGACGTTGTATCACTGTTCGTGGCGAC
Organism: uncultured Acidimicrobiaceae bacterium; assembly: GCA_964621095.1. GTDB lineage: Bacteria > Actinomycetota > Acidimicrobiia > Spongiisociales > UBA5794 > UBA5794. The sequence goes on from CAZULI010000169.1 coordinate 297, forward strand.
AAAGCCGGAGTACGGCTATCTCTCATCGTCATTGGTGAAGGAGGTCGCCAGGCTTGGGGGATCGGTCGATGACCTCGTCCCAGACCCCGTTGCCGTTGCACTCAAGGAGCGTCTTGCATGATCGAGCATCCAACCCACCAGGAGACATCACCACCGGCTCCCCCCGTTCCCGGTGCGATCTTCGAGACGCTCGAGGAGTTGATCACCGAGATCGAGGAGGCACGGGCGGTCCCGCTCTCCAACAGCGTGATGATCCACCAGGAGGACGTCCTCGATCGGCTCCACCAAGCAGTTGAGGATCTCCCTGAGGAGTTGCGAGCCGCCCGATGGATGGTCCGCGAACGCGAGTCGTACATCGCCCGCACGAACGAGAAGGCCCGTGAGGTGGTCGCAAACGCGAGGGCGGAGGCAGACCGCCTCGTGTCGGAGAACTACATCGTTCAGGAAGCTGTGGCCGAAGCGAACGCGCTGGTCAGGAACGCCGAGTCCGAGGGTCGTCGTATCCGCCTGGAGGCAGAGGACTTCGCCGAGCGGCATCTGGCAGAGGCCGAAGCCGTGCTTGGCGAGCTATACCGCTACGTCACCGAAGCGAGAGCCGAACTCCACAAGGCGCTGCCTCCCGCGGAGCCGCCGCCCATCAGCGAGTAGCAGGATTTCACCCCAACTGGGTGTGGGTTCCTCCTACTCTGTGGGGGTGCAACGAACCCCCTTTGTCTTCAATGTCGCCGATCTCCTCGGCTCCCATGCGGCTCCACGAGCCGTCCATGTGGAGGCCGTCGTGGACTGGGGACTCGATCTGATCAGGGTGTCCGACGAGGTTCCCATCGTCGCTGACATCATGCTCCACCCCGTTTCCGGGGGGATCGCGGCGACAGGGTCGGTCTCGTTTGTCACCAAGGACACGTGCCATCGGTGCTTGTCCGAGACAACGACGGAGCGGACGGCTTCCATCGCAGCGCTGTTTGATCGGGCCCAGGATGATGAGACGTACGACCTTGACGGGTCCGACATTGACCTCGAACAGATGCTGCGCGACGAGGTCCTTCTCTCTCTTCCGGTGGTGACGACCTGCACCGACACGTGCACGGGGGTTGTGGATAGCGCACAAAATGACTTGAATACAGGTGCTTGGGACCACGAGGACCAGTCGCGCTCGCCTTTTGCGGGCCTCAAGGACCTGCTTGAATCCAAGGATTGATCAAAAGGATTACTCAGCATGGCTGTACCAAAAAAGAAGATGTCGCGGTCCCGGACCCGGCGGCGCAAGGCTCAGTGGAAAGTCGCCAGCCCAACCATGGCTCGCTGCTCGCAGTGCAACGCACCACACGTGCCTCACCGGGCATGCCCACAGTGCGGAACGTACAACGGGCGCGAGGTCACACGAGCGTCGTAACACCTGATGCCATTGATCGCCGTTGACGCAATGGGAGGCGACAATGCTCCACAAGAGATTGTCGAAGGTGCACTGCTAGCCCAGACCGACGGCGTTGATATCGTCCTCGTCGGGGATGAGGCGCTACTCAAACCGCTTCTCAACGGACGCAACGACAACATCATGATCCACCACGCTGGTGAGGTCATCACGATGCACGACGATCCTTCGCACGCCATTCGTGCCAAAAAGGACGCCTCCATCGTTGTCACCGCCCGCATGGTCGCAAACGGTGAGGCGGACGCAATGGTCTCGGCAGGATCGACGGGTGCCGCCATGGCGTGTGCAGCGTTCGTCATCGGACGTCTCGCGGGTGTAATGCGACCCGCCATTGCATCGTTTTTCCCCACCGGTCAGGTGGTCATGGACATGGGGGCGAATCTTGAGGTGAAACCGGAGAACCTGCTCCAGTTCGCTGTGATGGGATCCGCGCTCTCCCAGGTGTATCAACACATCGCAACCCCAAAGGTTGGTCTTCTCAACATCGGGGAGGAGTCGACCAAGGGGAGGGATCTTGAGAAAGCCGCCCACGCCGTGCTGGCTGCCTCGGACGCCATCAACTTTGTCGGCAATGTCGAAGGACGCGACATTGCAACGGCGAAAGCCGACGTGATCGTCACGGACGGGTTCACCGGGAATGTGCTCCTCAAGACAAGTGAGGGAGCCGCCAAGGTCATTCAGAACATCATCTTCGAGATCCTGGCGCGACCCGAGTACCAGGAGGTGATCGTCGGGTTGATGCCGGCGTTCGCCGAACTGCGGGAGCGCCTGAGCCCCGAGTCGGTTGGTGGTGCACACCTGGTCGGAACCGAGGGTGTTGTCGTGATTGCCCACGGATCATCGTCGAGGGTCGCCGTCGCCAACGCCATCGCCATGGCAGCCGAGGGGGCGAACTCGGGTCTCGTCCAGAAGATCAGTGATGGAATCACAGCCGCGGCCCGCTGAGATTCCCCCGGACGGGGCCAGCACCGACCAGGCCCACCGTGATCTTGCAACAGCCCTCGGGCACCATTTCTCGGATCCGGAACTCCTTGAGACGGCGTTGACCCACTCGTCCTACGTCGCAGAGCACCCCCACACCACCTCGTACGAACGCCTCGAGTTCCTCGGCGACGCGGTCCTCGAACTCGCGGCGACCCACCTGATCTTCTCGATGATGGAGGGCGCCTCGGAAGGGGAGATGACCAAGGTCCGTGCCTCGGTGGTGGACGCCACATCGCTGGGTGCGGTTGCACGCAGGATCGGTGTTGGTGCCTGTGTCCGGTTTGGGGTGGGGGAGCGGACCAGTGGTGGTGCCGATCGGGACTCGATCCTCTCTGACGTTGTTGAAGCCCTCCTCGGGGCTGTGTATCTCGATGCTGGTTACCCACGCGCCGCTGGGGTCGTTGCTGACCTCTGGTCCGATCTCATTGCGGCCAGCGTGGATGGGGCTCAGGTGACCGATCCACGATCCCTCCTCCAGGAGCATCTTGCGCGTACCGGGGGGACCGTGACGTTCACGTACGAACGTTCCGGTCCCGATCACGAGACTGTGTTCACGGCACGGGCCATCGTTGAGGGTGACGCCGTCGGTGAGGGGATGGGAAGCTCGAAGAAGGCGGCTGCATCCGCAGCGTCCACCGATGCCCTGATCCGGCTCGGGATTCCGTTCTGAACCACAAGCTTGTAATTCATGGTGGTATTCTGCTGAGCTGTGAAACTCAAACATTTGACACTTCGTGGATTCAAGTCCTTCGCTGACCGGACACGCATCGAGTTCTCGACAGGGGTCAATGTCGTCGTCGGACCAAACGGCTCAGGCAAGTCCAACATTCTCGACGCCATGGCGTGGGTCATGGGAACCCAGGGGACGAAGTCGCTCCGTACAGAGAAGATGGAGGATGTCGTGTTCGCCGGCACGGAGACCCGCCCGCCGCTCTCACGAGCCGAGGTCACCCTGACGTTCGTCAACGATGACGAGCTGCTCCCACTCGACCTTGCGGAGATCACGATCACACGGCGCATCTTCCGGGATGGGACATCTGAGTACGAACTCAACGGCACGTCCTGCCGCCTTCTCGACATCCAGGAACTGCTGTCAGACGGAGGGATCGGAAAACAGCAGCATGTGTTGGTGAACCAGGGGCAGGTCGGTGAGGTCCTCAATGCGCGGCCAGAGGATCACCGAGCGGTGATCGAGGAAGCTGCGGGCGTCACCAAGCACCGGGCACGACGAGATCGTGCCATCCGCAGGCTCGAACGCACCGACCACGACGTCGAACGCCTCCACGACATCCTTCGGGAGAAGAAGAAAGC
>CAZULI010000170.1:0-4001 GCA_964621095.1 uncultured Acidimicrobiaceae bacterium
AGGAGATCTTCGCCGCGGTTGGTCGTCTGAGGGGGGTGACCTCGGTTGGTGGGAAACTCTGGGTCGTTGCAGACGCCGGCTATGCAGAACAGGTCGTGGTCGGTGACCCGATCGAGATCACCTGGGACGCCACATCGGTGGTCATCGTCGGTGAGATCTCCAACCAGGAACGCAAGGAGTTCATCGCCGAGACCCTTGCCGCACCGCCTCGTACGGTGAATGTGGAGGCGTTTGAGGTCAACGAGGCGATTGCAGATGAGTCCGACTGGATCGGAACGGTCCTCGGGCTGGCGATCAGCATCCGCGACTCGGTTGACAGCGGGAGGTTGTTCGTCTTCCCCTCGGACAAGGTGCTGGTCGTGTCGGGGGAGGTCGATGACAAGCTGCTCAGGAACGAACTCAACGATCGCGTCAATGAGGCAGCGTCGACGATCGGGTTTGCCGCCAACGCTGCAATCCGCGTGCCCCAGGACACGGAACCGCCTGCGACCCAGGAGGAGGTCGAAGCCCTCCAGGACGATCTTGATGAGACGATCGGTGGCCAGGTCATCGAGTTCGAGGTCCAGAGCGCCATCATCACCCCCAAAGGGCGGGATCTCCTCGACCAGATTCTCGTCACGCTCGAAGCGGCGCCATCGATCAGAATTGAAATCCGGGGACATGCCGACGCCCAGGGAACCGAGGCTGCGAACATGGAACTGTCCAAGGATCGGACCATGGCGGTGTTCGGGTATCTCGTGGCCCAAGGTCAGCCACCAGATCGTTTCGATCTTCTATGGTTCGGTGAGTCACAACCCATTGCGTCGAACGACACGGAGGAGGGCAGGGCGAGAAACCGCCGAATCGAGTTCCGCGCCCTGCTTGAGGAAGCACTGCCATGAGTTATGTTGCGAGTCAGATTCTGCTGTTCATCATCGTCGCGGTGGTGTTCGGGTTCGCCGTCGGATGGACGGCCCGCGCACGGCGGGGTGTGCCACGCAAGGGCCGCAGAAGGTTCTAGCGACCCGTCTCAGTGACTCACGGCTGAGTCTGCCATCACTTTGTCGCGGTACAAGGCGGTCTGCATCAGCAACACGGTGATGGCGATCACCGATAGCGAGCCCACGACGTAGACCGCAACGACGCCGTACACATCGGCGAGAACACCACCAAGGGCCGCGCCGGCAGGGAGTCCCGCCCACGCCAAGGTCCGGGACGCCGCGATGACTCGTCCCATCTGTTCTGGCGGGGCGAGCTTCTGTCGCATCGTCACGAGGGCAACGTTGACCCACGTCACCCCCGTGATCGCTATCCCCGCAGGGACGACGGCAGCCCAGCTGCGGATGATGACGACCGCAAAGAACCCGACCCCGAGCAGGAACAGACCAAGGACGTACATCGTTCCGAGCGGCACTTTTCGTGCCACCCGGGTGGCGAACCCGACGCCAATGGACCCGATGGCGGCCTGGATGGCGATGAACGCACCGACCGTCAGCCCCTCCTGGGACGCGACATGGGTGATGTCGTCGATCCCAAGGATCTCTTGTGCAACGAACAGCACGAGGAGGGCTTCGAGTGGCTGGAAGACGAAGTTGGTCAGTGTTCCCCCGATCGTTCCCCAACGGAGCCGTTGGTCCGTGTACAGGACACGCAACCCACCTTTGATGGCAGAGCGGAATCGTTCGGTGACCCGTATCGCAATCGTCGTGATGGGACGCACCCGCCGAAGCAGGAACGCCGAGACGACAAAGGTGACCGTGTTGATGCCGAACGCCATGGCGAACCCACCGGTCATGGTCACGGCGAGTCCGCCGACGAGCGGGCCGACCGAGAGGGCCAGGGTGCGCGCAAGCCCGAGCCGCGTATTCGCGGTGATGAGGTCCGACTCAAGCAGGGATTGTGTCATGTACGACTGCAAGCCGGAGTCGAACAGGACTGACATCGATCCGACCAGGAACGCGACGGCGAGGATGATCATCTGGGTCAGCCGGACCGTCAGCTCGGGAGCGGCGGGGGAGGCAACAAACGCCAGGAACCCGAACGCGAGCGCACGGACAAGATCGGCGGCGATCAGGGTGTGTCCGAGTCGTCGTCGGCGATCAAGGATGACACCGGCCACCAACCCGAACAACAGCATCGGAAGCGTCTCGGCAAACGCCGTCAATCCGAGATCAAGGGCTTTCCCCGTGAGGGAGAGCATGAAGTACGGCAGCGTGAAGAACGCAACGTAATCACCGAAAAGGGAGATGGTTTGTCCGGCAACCAGGGGGGTGATGTTGCGTTTGGCCTGCGCTTCGGATACCGATGCCGGGCCACCGACGGGGTGTGATGGTTCCACGATGAGGGATCGTAGTCATTGCGTGTTGCCTTGGCCGGTGATCATCTGTCGTTGATCGTGCGGTACCCTGTTGGAACCCATGGCAGACATCCAAGACATCCCCCGGTTGGTTGGCGAGTTCACCCATCTCGCAAAGGAGTACCTGCGCCAGGAAACGATCGAACCGGCCAAGCGACTTGGTTCGTTCGCCGGAAAATCCCTTGCTGCGGCGCTCATCTGGATGGTTGCCCTGATCCTGCTCTCCGTGGCGGGGGTCCGCGCCCTCATCCACGTTCTTCCTGATGGGGAGTACTGGCAGGCGTTGGCATACGTCCTCTACGCTGTGGTGCTGATCCTGTTCTGCGTTGTTCTCGTGAAACTGGTGCCGACGCGTGGAGTCCATGACGGCCGGCCAGCACCCGCATCGGAGGAGTCGTTGTGACCGCCATTCAGAAATCCGATCTCGAAGGCAAACTGCGTGAGATCGAGGGTGTGGTCACCGAGATGGAGGGCGAGGCGCGTTCCACCGCCACGGTTGCCGCGGTGGCCACCGGGGTTGCCGTGGTGGTGGTCGTTGCGCTGATCGTTTGGAGATCACGTCGCTCCAAGATCCGCATCGAGGTCTACAAGCAGTGAGTTCCAGGATCGGCGCCCAACTCCGGAGAGCGGTGTGATCGTGCGACGTCTCCAACGCCTGACCCGGATCGGGGCGCGCACTGTTGTCAGCTCCAGGACAACGGGAGGAACGTATCTCGGTGTGGCGCTCATGGTGCTCGGATGGTTCCTGAAGCGTTCCGGAAAGAGAACTCTCCTGTACGGCGTGAACGTGCCCAAAGGCGGGGCGATCACGGTCAAGGTGCTTGACGGTGCGACGAAGGTTGCCGAGACCACGGTGGTGAGCTGATGGTGTCGAAGAACCGGCAACGGATGGTTGCGATCGTCGTCTGGATCGTGGTGGCGATGATGATCCTGACCGTGGTTGCAGCGGTCCTACCAGCACTGTCATGACGCCGAAATCATTGGCGCTAATACTGCGGCTGCCAAACACGGCCCGGCGCTGATCATGGGGTCCCAGCCGTTCCGAGCGGGGGAGTCGTGCCTTCTCTATGACCATCGGGGGAGACAGCATCTTCTGCTGCTGGTTCCCGATGCGCAGTTCCATTACGACCGCGGAGCGATCGCCCACAACGACATCATCGGGGTCTTGGAGGGGGTCGTCGTCCTGTCGTCGAGAGGGTCACGGGTCATTGCCATGCGCCCCCGTTTGGCGGACTACGTGCTCAAGATGAAGCGTGGTGCCGCGGTCATGTACCCCAAGGACACGGGAGCGATCATCACCTGGGCTGACATCGAGCCGGGGAACCGGGTCCTTGAGGCCGGAACCGGATCGGGTGCGCTTACCCTCGCGCTCTCCCGTGCCGTTGGCAGCGAGGGCTCCGTGGTGACCGTTGAACGCAGATCGGATCACCAACAGCACGCCAAGCGGCTCGTCGAAGGGTTCCGGGGCTCCACACCGACCAACATCGAGTTCCGGGTCGGGGAGGTCGAAGACATGGTGGCTGACGTGAAACCGGATCGCATCATCCTCGATCTTCCGGAGCCGTGGTCCGTTGTCAAGCCGGCATCGCTCCATCTCGCCGGGGGCGGTACGTTTGCGTCGTACCTTCCCACGGTTCCCCAGGTCCAACAGCTACGGGAGGAGATG
>CAZULI010000171.1:0-3655 GCA_964621095.1 uncultured Acidimicrobiaceae bacterium
GGGACGATGGGGTGCCGGTGTCAGGGGGGGATTTCCAGTTCACTCTCGACACGATCCTGAACCCTGATTACCCGATCAGCAAGCAGAACTACCAGGACATCGACTCCATCGCCGTTGGCGACAAGACGTTCGAGTTCACGATGCGGTTCCCCACCGTCCAGCACGAGTTGATGTTCTCAGAGATCCTTCCCAAACATATCGTGGAGGGGACGGACTTCCTCACGGACTGGAACGACAAGCGGTGGGCGTCAGCGGGGCCATTCATCCTCGACAAGTGGGTGAAGGGGGAGTCCCTTACGCTCGTGCGGAACCCGAACTACTGGAAGATCGACCCCGAGACCGGGCAGCAGCTCCCGTACCTCGACAAGGTGACGTTCGTCTTCAAACATGACACGGCAGAGATGATCGACTCGTTCACCAGCCGCGAGAGTGACGTCTTCACCCCCGATCCGACGATCACGAACCTTGAAGCGCTTCAGTTGTTGGAGCCACAGGGGGCTGAGATCATCGCAGTGGCGGGCCCCGTGTGGGAGCACCTGGCGTTCCAGTTCGGTCCCGGCAGGTTGGAGCGCAACGAGAACAGTTGCAACGAGTTCTACGAGATGCGTCTCGCCATTGCCCAGGCGGTGGACAAGGAGGCGCTCACGACCAGCATCCTCGGCGGCGAGATCGCACCCCTCCAGTCGTACATCGACCCGTACGCACCCCTCGTGAGCCAGCAGGCCTGGAGCCAGTACGAGTTCAATCCGCAGGAGGCTGCGGCCAATTACGCGAAGGCGAACCAGCTCGCAGGCAAGGAGTGTTCGGTGATCTTCACCACGAACACCTCGAACGACGCCCGCGACCAGATGGCTCGTCTGTTTGTCGACATGTTCGCCGCTGCGGGAATCCCGTATGAGAGCCAACTCGAAGACAGCCTCACGTTCTTCGGTGACACGATCGCCAAGGGCACGTTCGACCTCGGCGAGTGGACGTGGCGTGGTTCCCCCGGTATGTCGGGGTTGGTGGGGATCCATGATGTGTTCGATCCCGACTCCCCGCCACCGTTCAACTCGATCTACCGCTGGGGGACCGAGGACTCGTCGGTGATTGATGCAGCGACCGCCCGGTACGCAGAGGTCCGGGATGCGATGAACGCAACGGTGGACACCGACGAGTTGACCCGCCTCATCAACGAGGCCGAGAACATTCTCGCCGACAACCTCGTGATCATCCCCTTGTACGCCCAGCCCGTCACCGCAGCGATCTGGGCCGATGAGTTCGCAGGGTTCGTGCACAACCCGACCCGTGCAGGGTTCACCTGGAACATCGAGTTCTGGAACCGTCTGGACTGACGTTCGTTCGCCAGTGTGCAGTACACCGTCCTCGGTATACTCCCTCGAGTTCACACCTGTCGGAGTGGCGGAATTGGTAGACGCGCTAGGTTGAGGGCCTAGTGGGCGAATAGCCCGTGGAGGTTCAAGTCCTCTCTCCGACACCACCCCCAACGCATCCGTGGCGCCGCACCCCAAGAGGTCCAGGAGTCATACCTGGTGGCTGTTCTCCCTGGGCAGCTGGCATGGTTGTCTCATGTATTCCGAGGGCTGGGTCTCCTAGAACTCGATCGTGAACTGTGGGATGAACGTCTCGGGTTGGATGCTGACTCCGCTGATTCGATCAACACGGTACGTGCGAGGTTCGCCACGTTCATTTCGGACGAGCAGGAGGAGGTTTCCCTCCTGAGTTTGTCGCAGTGCGTAGGGTTCAACAAGACGTGGGCCAGGTTCTCCTTCTTGGGGGTCGTAGTCGAGCACAACCTTGAGTCTGTTTGCGCCGGCAAATCGGATCAGTTCGAGGGGTGCACCGGTTTGCCAGGTGGTCATGTACCGGGCCGGACGCCAATCCGTGACGAGGTCACCAGTCGGAATCGATGCCAGGGCTGAGAGGGTGACCTCACCGTTCAGCCACGCGAAGACATTGTCGAGTTCGTCCCAAAATGCCGTGAAAGGCGGGAGGAAGGGAAGTTGGTGGCCAAGCATGTTGGCCCATTCCGTTTCTATTTCAGACCGGAACGGAGTGTTCCGTGTGGTTTCGAGCGTCGGGACTTCGATCCCCGCGTGAGCGCACTTCTGCGCCAAGACGTCCAGGACGAGGTCGATCTGTCCGAGGAGGTCCGGATGCTTGTAGGTGTGCACGATGTCGTACAGGTCTCGAGGCCGGCAACGTTCCACCAAGGCCCGCAGCTTCTCCCCGAGGACTTCCGCAAGCGAGTAGGAGTTGACATCGGCCAGGTGATCGCTCTCGCCATGTCTGCCGTCTGCAACGTCGCTGAACGGGTGAAAGATCGGGCGGCTTTCGAGGGGGAGCACAACGACTTCGTCTGCTGTGAGGTCGAGTTTCACTTTCGGTTCGCTTGGTATCCCGAGCGGCCCGACATACGAGATTCGCCCCTGGATGGTGGGCTCGTCTCGCCTGTTGCGCCGTCGGCGGAAAGATGCATCGGTCACATCGATCTCCAAACCAGACCGGTCGCGGATCCACATGCCGATGTCGGTGAAGACTTGTGCAAGGTACCCCGGCTCCAGGAGGTCGGGCTCTTGAACGGTGAAATCGAGATCCTCCGAGAATCGGTATGTCTCAAACCAGCACTTTCGTAGACAGGTGCCCCCCTTGAAAGCCCATGGCTGAGTCGCGCCGTGGTTGGCACTACCGGCGAGCAACCAACCAAGGATGTAGTCCTTCTCGACGACATCGTGCCGAAGCCTCCACCCGTTTGCCGCGTTCGCAATTTCGCGGCCGGTGATCATGCCGCAACGTCCACATTGACGAGCAGTCGCCACCTCATCACTCGGATTCCTTTGGCCGGAAAAGACGGATCGAGGGATGAGATCCCCGATGTGATCTTGCTTGAAATGGTCTCGACCGTGGCCTCGTCCGCCATGTCGAACCGTTCGATGAGATATCCCAGCCGTTTGAACGCAGCTCCATTCCCGAGACGGTCCAGCGCGTTGATCAGCTCATGTGGGTCCTGATCAACGAGATAGGCGTCGAGCATCTCAAGCACATGCCGAATTCCACCCCCGAGATCGGGGGAGCCGAGCATCTCTGCGAGACATTTTGCAGGGTCTGCGACAAAGACTCGTCGACCAGCGCGCCACTCGGGTCGTAGGCCCCATTCGAACCGTTCCTCGGGTACCTTGCGCACGAGATACGCGTTGCCAGCCAACTCCTGAGGTACGCCGCGGACACGTGTCGCTGTGGCCACAACTGTCGTGCGAAAGATCTGATCAGTGAGTGCCCAGTGGCTCGCTGCAGACCATCCAGTCATGTAGCAGGGCGCCCAGACCAAGTCTGCAAGGAACCACGGATCCGCACTCCAGGATTCTGGATTGGGGACATCGACGGGAACCGCGAGATAAAGCCCCTGCCGGATTCGACGCAACCACCCCTGTTCGGTCCAAGCCGCCAAGCGACGTGCCGCAGTTGGCCGAGTGGTTCCGAGAATCTCAGCCGCCCGTTCGACGGTGACGGTTTGTTCGCCACCGCCGAAGAGGGCGCTGAGATCTCTGCGTCCGGACTGTGACAGTCCACCCTTCGTGATCATGAGTTACACTCTATCACCAGTTTTTCGGCGTGAGGCGAAAAAACTGGTGATAGGATGTCTTTATGGCGGCCC
>CAZULI010000171.1:3665-3961 GCA_964621095.1 uncultured Acidimicrobiaceae bacterium
GAGCTCAGCCTTCCGGAGGCGTTGCGAAGTTGGGCAAAGCAGTGATGCTCCATTACCAGCCCTGATGCGTTCTTGCCACGCTCGACGGACGGATCCGATCCGTGGGGGAGAGGTCTAAGCCACCTTGTACACCGGTACTTCGGTACCCGTCAGGTGGCGGTTCGGACCAGGTCGGCGACGGCGTTCGACCACGCCGGTGCTGCGTTCAGGCAGGGAATGAGGAGGAGTTTCTCCCCGCCGAACTCCCGCCACTGCCTGCGGAGCCGAACACCGATCTCCTCGAGCGTTTCGAGGCA
>CAZULI010000172.1:0-3843 GCA_964621095.1 uncultured Acidimicrobiaceae bacterium
ATGATGTTTCTCAGGAGCGCGGTTGCCAGCACTCCGGCGCCGACACCAGCAAGAGCGGTTGCGATGGGGAGACCCATGGCAAGAACTGACGCGAACGAAAGGATCAGTATGAAGATGGCGAAGGCGAGCCCGAGCATCTCAGAGTTTGGTGGTTCACGGTGGCGGAACATGTCCCCCCCGAGCGCGATCTCAAGTCCGCTCAGTTCGGGGGAGAGGGCGGCGATCTCATCTCCGAGCCTTGCTCCTGCATCAGTGGTGGTTCCGGGTTCGAGAATGAGCTGGGCGTAGGCAACTCTTCCGGCGTTGACGCCTGCACCTGCGATCTGGTTTGTTCCGATGGGGGAGTACGGACTGACAACATTGACAACACCGTCCATCTTTTTGATGTCGTCAAAGAGGCTGGTCATGGCGGTTCGGACATCAGCGTCGTTGACGCCCTGGTCCGCCTTGAACACGATCGTTCCCGAGTCCCCACCGGCGTGCGGGAAAGCGCCTGCAAGGAGCTCAAGCCCCGTACTGCTCTCTGAGGCTGGTGCAGTGATGTTGTGGGTGAAGGCTGGGCCGATGGAGATGACAGCGCCAACAAGAAGCACCAAAGCCACGGACCAGGCAGCGATGGACCGCCACGGATGGGAGGAGGCGGAACGACCGAGTCTGACAAGCATGGAGAACCCCTGTTTTCTACTGGAATAACATTGTATGTAAGATTGCAGTGTATGCAAGATTTCAGTATGAGGAGGACTCTGGCATACTCATGGCATGTCCGAGACCCCCGGTCTACGAGTCCGCAAGAAGCAGCGCACCCGCCGCACCATCGAACGGGTGGCGCTTGACCTGTTCGCCAAGCAGGGTTTTGACGGGACAACGATCGACCAGATCGCTGACGCCGCCGACATCTCTCCCCGGACGTTCTTCCACTACTTCCCGTCAAAGGAGGATGTGGTTGTTGCCGACTACGCAAAGCGCCTGGAACAGATCAGTGTTGCTCTCAGACTGGGTCCACCGGACCAGGCGCCATGGGAGGCACTGCGAAGTGCGTTCCTGGCGGCCGCAGTGGATTATGAAAGCGAACACGATCAGCTCTTGCGTCGTTTCCGCATCATGGCGGAAACACCTTCAGTGGCTGCTCGAAGCCTGCTGATTCAAGCCAACTGGGAACGTGCAATCACCGAAGCTGTTGCCGAGTGGCTTGACGTCGATGCTGCTGTTGACCTCCGACCCGGGCTCATCGCCGGGGCAGCCCTGGCTGGGATGCGAGCCTCACTTGCCCGTTGGCTCACCTCAGGGGGGGAGACCCGCCTCCCCGATCACATTGAGGAGTGTTTTGATCTCCTGTCGACGGGACTTGGGGACATCACCGCCTCGTGATGGAGCCAAACAGCATCGGGTCGGGTTCTACGCGAGGTACCGTCACGCTTGCCCGTGGAGTGGTTGACCAAGGTGTGGCCACCGGCAATCACCACGAGTTGGTGGTGCTCAAACCGAACACCGAAGTGCTGGCCGTTTGGTGTGGCACACGGTGACGGGAACCCTGTTCTGTTCAGGTCCGTACAAACCCACCTGATACTTCAGGATGTTGTTATCTTCTGATGAGCCGCACCGGGTGGAGGTAAGCGCACCGTCGCTTCCCCGGTGATCACACGGCTTGAACTCTCACCCGGTTGGACCACCTCTTTCGGCCGACTCACCCCCGTTGACAACGGTGTCGCGAGGTGAGGAGAACGGAACCACTCCCAACCGGCCCCGCCGTGTGCAAGGGCCAAGGAAACACCATGCCCAAGACGTTTGCCGATCTCGGCCTCCCCGCGCTCATCACGGATGTGCTCGTGCGCCGAAGTATCAATCATCCCTTCCCCATACAAGCCACAACGATTCCTGACGTCCTGGCCGGTCGCGACGTCACAGGCCGTGCTCCGACCGGTTCAGGCAAGACGCTTGCCTTCGGTCTACCGATCCTGACCATGGTTGAGGAAGCCAAGCCGAACAAGCCACGTGCCCTCATCCTCGCCCCGACCCGTGAGCTTGCCGCCCAGATACGACTTGATCTCGCACCGTACGGACAGGTGATGCACCGCCAAGTGTTTGCGGTCTTTGGTGGTGTGCGATACACAACGCAGAAGGAGTGGTTGCGCCGTGGCGTCGATGTCCTGGTGGCAACACCCGGACGTCTCGAGGATCTGATCGAACAGAACGCGGTTGATCTCGGCGATGTCGATCTCGTCGCCATCGATGAGGCCGACCGCATGGCGGACATGGGGTTTCTCCCCAGTGTGAAACGGATCCTTGACCAGACCTCGCCAGACCGCCAGACGCTCCTGTTCTCGGCAACGCTCGATGGCGATGTTGCGGTCCTCGTCGAACGCTATCAGCACGACCCTGCCCGTCACGAGGTTGGGGGAGTGGAGCTCCAGGTCACGGAGGCAACGCATCACTTCTGGGTTGTCGACCACAACGACAAGGTGCGACACACGGCTGAGGTGATTGCCGCAACCGGTTCCACCATTGTCTTTGCCAAGACCCGACATGGTGCCGATCGACTTGCGAAACAGTTGGTGCGTGAAGGCGTGGACGCGGTCGCCATGCACGGCGGCCTCTCCCAGAACCAGCGCAACCGGGCTCTCAAGTCGTTCGCCGACGGCCAGGTTCTTGCGTTGGTCGCCACCGACGTGGCTGCCAGGGGGATCCATGTCGACGACGTGTCCACGGTCGTCCACTACGACGTCCCGCACGGACACAAGGACTACCTCCACCGCTCGGGACGCACCGCACGTGCGGGGGCGTCCGGCACCGTGGTGAGTCTGCTCACCCACGCCGAGAAGCGGGCGGTCATACGTATGCAGCGCAACCTCGACATGCATGTTGAGGTCGGACCGGCAAGGCCGGAGCTTCTCGGGCGATCCGCCGCGAGCCACCCCAAAGCCGAGATCACGGGTCAGCGGTCACAGGAGCCACGTCACAAGACCGCCACCAGGCCCCGAAACGTCGACAAGCAACGCCCAAAGGCCGACAGGAAAACGCGGAGTGAACGGAAGCCAGAGGTCAGGAACTCGTCGAGATCCCAGAGTGTCTACATCGGGAACCTGCCGTGGGGGATCACCGAAGCTCAGTTGGTCCACCTGGCAGCAAAACACGGGCGGGTCCACGGTGCGGCCATCAAACTGGATCGGCGAGGCCGTTCCCGAGGCATCGGGTTCGTCACGATGTCGCCGAAGGACGCCTCCCGCGCCGTGGATGCCCTCAACGGCACCAGGGTCGGCGGTCGTCCCCTCAAGGTCCGTCTGGCTACGGACCGTCCCTGAACCAAGCCCTCACGTCATCCATCATGTGACGCTACGCCCAGGCAGAACCAAGACCTCTCGGGGTTGTCGTGGTGGAGTCGGTGCGGTTGGCGTTGTTTCGGTACTCCACGATGAGGGCGTTGAGTGCGTCGGTGTCGATGAGGAACCCGTCGTGTCCATTGATGGAGTCCAGCACCGCGTAGCGGCACTTTGGCAGCGCTGCCGCGAGTGCACGCACTTCGGACACCGGGTACAGGACATCCGTGCTGATACCAATGACGAGACCAGGGATCTCGACTCGGCGCAGAATCGCTTCCGACGGACCACGGCCACGTCCCACGTCATGGGTATCCATGGCGCTGATCAGGGTGAGATACGTGTTGGCATCAAACCGATCAACGAACTTCGTTCCCTGGTGACGCAGGTACGACTGGGCGTTGAACCCATCCGAGTTGGAGCTTCTCCCAAACCGGGTGGTGAACTCGGCGTGGCTTCGGTAGCTCACCATGGCGATCATGCGAGCCGTCTGGAGTCCTGCCGTTGGTTTGCAGTCGTCGGTGTACTT
>CAZULI010000173.1:0-3828 GCA_964621095.1 uncultured Acidimicrobiaceae bacterium
GCCTTGGTCAGTCCCGGGCGAGGTGGTCGTGGCTGCCCAACGCCCACACCGACTTCATCTTTGCCATCATCGGGGAGGAGACCGGGTTCGCCGGTGCGACGATCGTCATCACCCTCTTTGCGCTGCTCGCCGTCGTCGGCGTCTCGATCGCGTACCGGGCACCGGATGATTTCGCCAGACTGTTTGCCATCGGGATCATCGCATGGTTCACGTTCCAGGCGGTCATCAACATCGGGGGAGTCGTTGCGGTGCTTCCCATCACGGGCGTTCCTCTGCCGTTCATCTCAAGTGGCGGGAACGCGATGCTCGTGAACCTGGCAGCGATCGGGGTGCTCGTCAACATCGCTCGGACACCACGTGTGGAAACCGCGGAGGCGGTGAAGGGCTGATGCGTGTCGGGATCGCTGCTGCCGGATCGGGCGGCCATGTCCACCCGGCGCTGGCGGTTGCCGAGGCGCTCACCACGATGGGGGTTGCACGAGACGACATCGTGTTCTTCGGTGGCAACCGGATGGAGGCGACCACCGTACCCGCAGCCGGCTACCGGTTCGTCGAACTTGACATTCGGGGTCTCAAGCGGTCCCTCTCACGCCAGAACCTGAAGCTCCCTGGGAAGGTTCGCAAGGCGGCCAAGGAGATCAAGGCCACCATCACCGCATCCGGGATCGATGCCATGGTGGTGTTCGGTGGGTACGTCTCGGTACCGGCCGCCCTGGCCGCTCGTCGGACCTCCATCCCACTGGTGGTGCACGAGGCCAACGCCCGACCCGGGGTGGCGAACCGCATGATCGCGAGTCGGGCTGATCTTGTGTTGGTCGGGTTTGACGAGGCGAAACAGAAACTCAAACGGGCCGTTGCCGTGGGCAACCCCCTCCACGCCTCCTTCGATGGGTTCGACCGGTCGCGTGCCGCTGAGACGGCTCGGCGTCGCTACGTCATCCCACCAGACAGCCCTGTGCTCGGCATCGTCGGAGGGAGCCTTGGTGCATCGAGGCTGAACGCGATCGCGCGGACCATCGCCATGACACCGGAGCGCTCATTCCATGTGCTCCATCTGTGTGGTACCGCCCATGGCGAGGAGCTCACGGAGGAGGCCCGATCGATTGATGGGTGGACGGTCATTCCGTTCGAGGATGAGATGGTCCACTTCTTTGCGGCAAGTGACCTCGTGATCTCACGGGCCGGAGCGCTCACCGTTGCCGAGATCGAGGAGACGTCGACCCCCGCCATCCTCGTGCCGCTTGCGGCCGGTAGGGGGTACCAGGAGCAGAACGCGGCCGCCCTCGTTGCCAGTGGCGGAGCACGGGTGATGCACCAGGACGATCCGGCGGCGATCGTCGATGCAGCGTTTGCCCTCATGGCGGATGACGACCTGCGTCTCGCCATGTCACGAAACGCGGGGCGTACGGGTCATCGGGGAGCGGCAGCCGAGGTCGCCAGACGAGTGATCGAGGTGACGCGTGGCTGACGTCGTGATCCCTCCCCGTATCCACATTGTCGGTGCCGGTGGTGCCGGCATGTCCGGGCTCGCAAAACTGCTGTCCCAGGCTGGTCACACCGTGTCTGGGTCCGATCTCAAACCCGGACCGATGCTGCGGGGACTCGTCGACGTTGGTGTCGAGACCTGGATCGGTCATCGACCCTCCCGGATGAGTGAGGTGGACCTCGTCGTCGTGTCATCAGCCGTTCGGGACTCGGACCCGGAGGTGACCGCAGCCCGACTCGCCGGAGTCGAGGTGTGGCGCCGCCCGAGACTGTTGCACGCGCTGACGTCGCAGATGGCGTCGACGGGGATCGCGGGAACCCACGGCAAGACGACCTCGACCGCACTCACGGTGACCGCCATGCGGGGGGTGGGTCTTGACCCGACGTTCCTCGTGGGGGGTCACATGATCGGCCTCAACACCGGTGCCCATCTCGGGGATGCGTCACGGTTCATCCTTGAAGCGGATGAAGCGTTCGGAACGTTCCGTCACCTCGTCCTCGATTCGGTCCTCGTGACGAACATCGAAGCGGACCACCTCGATCATTACACCTCCCTCGCAGGCCTTGAGGATGCGTTCAGCCAGGTGGTGGATCGTGTCCGTGGTCCGAGGATCGGGTGCATCGATGATCCGGGCGTCCGGCGTCTGGCTCAACGGGTTCCCTTGACCACGTACGGGTATGACCCCGGAGCGGACTGGGTCGTGTCGGATCTCACCCACGCTGATGGAGGGTCACGGTTCACGGTCTCGTCATCGGGTCACAGCGTTGCCGTGGCACTTCCGAAACCGGGGGCACATCTCGCCCTCAACGCAACCGGGGTCATCGCGATGCTTGATGCGCTCGGAATCGATCCGGTGGCAAGCGCCGAGGCGCTTGCATCCTTCCGGGGGGTCAAGCGCCGGTACGAAATCGTGGCCCGGGTCGGGGAGATCACGATCGTTGACGACTACGCCCACCACCCAACGGAGGTGAAAGCCACCATCGCCGCGGCCCGTCAAGGCACCAGCGGGAGGGTCATCGCCGTGTTCCAACCCCACCGGTACACGAGAACGGCGGATCTCGCCCCGCTCTTCGGCGGACCCCTTGCCGGGGCGGACACCGTCTTTGTGACGGACGTCTACAGCGCTGGCGAGTCCCCGATCATCGGGGTTTCGGGACGCATCGTCACCGACGCGGTTGAAGCAGCGGGCGGTCAAGCGTTCTACGTGCCACGGGTGGCTGATGTTGCCGAGCAGGTGGTGGCGGTGGCCAAGCCGGGGGACACCATCCTGCTCCTCGGTGCCGGGGACATCAACACGGTGGCCACCGAGATCGTCTCCATCATCGGGGGACACACATGACCGTTCCAGGCCTCGCCCACAACGCGGTTCGTACGAACGTACCGCTGGCGCCCATGACGACGTACAAGGTGGGTGGGGATGCAAAGTGGTTCGCTGAGCCACAGGATCTCGAGGAACTCCGATCGATCCTTGAGGTGACACCCTCTGATACTGCGCTGGTGATTCTCGGACGAGGATCGAACGTCGTCGTGTCTGACGAGGGAGTCGATGGTCTCGTCCTCCGACTCGGACAAGGGTTCTCCTCACTCGAACTCGCCACCGATGGCGTCATCGTGGCAGGGGGCGGGCTCCCGCTCCCAAGGCTTGCCCGAGCCGCTGCCGAGGCCGGCCGATCCGGGCTCGGGTTCTACGTCGGCATACCTGGATCGGTGGGGGGAGCGGTCAGAATGAACGCAGGCGGTCACGGCTCTGACACTGCAGCAGTCCTGATCTCGGCGGTGGTGGTTGATGCGACGACGGGGGAGCTCACGATCCGACCGTGCGACGAGCTTGGTCTCGGATACCGCACCTCCAACCTCACGGCCACCGACATCGTTGTCCAGGCGTCCTTCCGAACGGGGACGGACGACACCGATGCCTTGATGGCTGAACTGCGTGAGATCACTCGGTGGCGCAAGGAGCACCAGCCGGGGGGAACCCTCAACGCCGGCAGCGTGTTCAAGAACCCTCCTGAGCGTGCTGCTGGTGAGATCATCGACACGCTCGGATTGAAAGGCTTTGCGGTCGGGCCGGTGAGCGTCTCTGAGGTCCACGCAAACTTCATGATCGCCGAACCCGAGGCGAACGCCACGGCGATCTGGAGGTTCGTCCATGACATTCAACGTATCGTCCACGAACGCACAGGGATCCGACTCGAACCTGAGATCAAGTTCCTGGGGGCGTTCCCCGGAAGCGACGCCTGACCATGGCGATGGAGCCACGACTTGCCGAACGCCGCAAGGGGGTGAGTGAGGACCACGCCCGGAGCCGCCTCAAACGTGTGCTGATCGTCCTGCTGGTCCTC
>CAZULI010000174.1:0-3822 GCA_964621095.1 uncultured Acidimicrobiaceae bacterium
CCCTGCGTCGCTTCGCTCCGCGTCCCCCCGCAAGCGGGAGGACGGAAGACTGGAACACCGTCCCCCCGTGCAAACGGGGGGACGCGACGAGCCGAGCGAGGAGCAGGGGGGCCGTTTGGCGGCTAGCCGTGGCGGGTGGGGGCCCAGCGTTTCAGGATGCGGCTGGCGATGCGAATGGGGAGCCAGAGGATCGCAATGAGCGTGACGTACGGATATCTGAGGAGGTACCGGCCGGGGACACGGTCCAGGGCAAGGAACACGAGCGGCACCAGCACCACAACAAGACCAACCCCGGCCAGGACCCACCACGGCCACAACCCAAGACTCGGTGCCCAGCCGGCAACCACCGCCAGGACCGCGATGAGCAGCGCCATGAACGACCGGCCCGGGTGGTAGAGGCGGTAGACAAGATCGAGGAGGGCTGGCTGACGCTGTTTCATCGCCGCTCGAACCAGCTTCCCCCCGTACGAACGTTGGACCTCACGCTTCCCCCGGGCCCATCGGGCACGCTGGGTGATCGAGTCGGCAGCTCCGGTCGGCTTCTCGTCCCGGACCCGTACATCGTGGAGCCAATGGGCCCGATACCCGGCGAGATTGAGGCGAACGTTGAGTGACAGATCATCGGCAAGATCATCTGAGAATCCGCCGGCTGCCGCCAGAGCCTCCCCGGTGAACATCATCCCGGTACCACCAAGATCGCACGACCAGCCAAGATTCGTCCGCGACAGCTGAACCATCCGGTTGGACGCCCAGTAGGTGAGGGCGTTCGCCGTGGCGAGGGCCGATCCTTCGGGGTTCGCGACATCGAGGTACGCCTGGACAACGGGGTGCCCTGCCTCAACGGCACCCGCCATCCGCCGCACGAACGCCGGGTCGATCCGGTTGTCGGCGTCGATGACCAACAGGAGTTCACCGTCCTTGAGCGGGTGGTTCTCAAGGAACCACGCAATGGCAGCACCCTTCCCACCCTCACCCGCCGTTCGCTCGGCCACCGAAACCAGCTGGCTTGCGATCTCAACCGTTCGGTCAGTGCAGCGGTCAGCGATGACCCAGGCATCAAGCAGCTCCGACGGATGATCCTGGGCAGCGAGATCCGCGGTGATCCCACCAATGACCGGCTCCTCGTCATGGGCGGGAACAACAACACGAACCCTCAACGTGGAACGCGCGTCTGCTCGGTTGTGCTGGGATCTCAGGCCCCAGAGCGAGACAATGACCGAGTACAACGCTGGCGCGACAATGACGACCTGTCCCAACCAGACGAGTACCCGTATCATGTCGCGCACCTTAGCCACCGAACATCGGTCACCCACATGTCACGACACCCCGATCATCGGCCGATCGCGATCGTCCTTGGAACTCGGCCCGAGATCATCAAACTCGCCAAGATCACCGAACTGCTCGGCGACGATGCCCATGTTGTCCATACGGGCCAGCATTATGACCCCACCTTGTCGTCAGACTTCTTCACCGAGTTCGCGATGCGCCAGCCAGACACCCACATCGGTGTCGGTGGCCAGACCCGAGGCGCCCAGATCGGGAACGGTACCGCAGCACTCGACGAGTTGTTCGGTGACCTCAACCCAGCCGCCGTCGTCGTCCAGGGCGACACGAACGCCGTGGCGGCCGGCTCGATCGCCGCAAACGCCCGTGAGATCCCGCTGGTCCACGTTGAAGCAGGTCTCCGATCCTTTGATCGGCGGATGCCTGAAGAACACAACCGGGTGCTTGCGGACCATTACAGCGACCTGTGTCTCGCGCCAACCGAGATGAACGTCGCCAACCTTGCCGCAGAGGGGATCACCGGCGACCGGGTGGTGCTGAGCGGCAACCCGATCGTGGAAGCCGTCGAGCGGTTGATGCCACGAGAGGATGACCAGGCAGCCCTTCTCGAGGCGTTCGGAGTCCACGCCGACACTTTCGTGCTTGCGACGCTGCATCGACCCGAGAACGTCGACAACGCTGACACCCTCAGAACCGTCATTGATGCCCTGGTGGAGCTTGACCAACCGGTCCTCCTCCCCCTCCACCCGAGGACGCGCCAGAGCATCGCAGAGTTCGGCCTCGGCGAACGGGCGGCCTCACTGACCATCGTCGAACCGATCGGGTACCGAGACTTTCTCGGCCTCGCCAACAACGCCCGGCTCATCATCTCCGATTCCGGTGGCGTCCAGGAGGAGGTATCGGTCTACAAACGACCCGCCGTCGTCGTGCGACGGTCAACGGAGCGCCAAGAGGTGGAGGGGACGTTTGTCTCCCGCATCCCGCCCGGACCAGACCTCGCGGCTGGCTTTCTGCAAGCGTGGGAGACAGCCCCCGAACAGCGCTCCAAGCTCCTCGATATCGCAAGTCCCTACGGGTCCACCGACGCACCACGCCAGTGTGTCGACGCCATCAGGGCACTCGTGGAACGGTCATCCCAATCATGAGACGATGGCGCCGAACCCCAGCAGAGAAGCAGAACCACGGTCAGGCGGCGACGGTGGTCATCGAACCGAGCCCGACCGGTGTCCTCCAGGTGTGTCACCCCGACTGGCGAGGGGTCCGCACCGCCGCTGAGGCGTTCAGGGACCCGGTTGTTGCGTCGGTTGATCTCACCACACTCGTGGAACCCATCACCTCCCTGGAGACACCTCCCACCATGCTGGTCATCCAGGGCTGGCCACCCGGGGCCGGGGTGCTCGCCAGGGCCGCCGCCCGTGTGGGGATCCCGGTTTCCGCCGTCTTTCACTCCGCCCCAACACAACACGGGGTGGATGGCGGGGAGGCGGAAGCTGTCTCGGAGATGTTCAAGCTGATGGCCGAAGGGGTCATCAGGCGGGTCGGCACCGTCAAGGCTGGGACCGCACCTGTGTTCCGATCCATGGGGTTCGATGTGTGGCACGTCCCGAACCGGGTCCCGCTCATCCCGGAGGTTGTACCCACCGCTCTCTCGGCAGGGACCCACGCTGGCATCTTTCTCGATCCGTACTGGCGCAAGAACGTCACGACCCAGATCCTCGCGGCGCTGCGCAACGAATGGCATCCCCATGTCATGAAACGGCCCGACGTTGGGTATCTCCCCACCGACGCCATCACGGAGTGGGGGGAGCTGAGCCATGACGAGTTCCTCACCACCCTCGGGTCCATGGGCATCACACTCCATGCGACCCTGTCGGAGTGTCACCCGATGATGCCGATGGAGTCGTACCGCCTGGGCGTTCCTTGTCTCATGTCGCGTACCTCGGATCTGTTCTCCCCGGACCCGCGCCTCCATGCGGCAACGACGGTTGCTGAGGTCGACAACGTCGAGGAGGTCGCAGCCGCAGCAGCATCATTGTTGGCTGATCGGGACGAGATCGTGGCGATGGCAAACGCCGAGCTTGACCGCGTCGACGAGTTCGGCCGACAGAGGTGGATGGCGTTCACCGATCGGTGACAGCTGCGGCGACACGTGGCCGTGCGCGCCAATGGTCCAACGCGAGGGTCAGAATGGACGACGTGGCAGGATCCGGATCCGGCGTCCGGACCGGTGTGGCCGGTTGTCGCACGATTTCACGGATGCGCTGTTGGAGGTGCTGCGTGTCTCTCGAAACCGCAAGGATCCTCGCCCCTGCCAGCCGCCCGAGGCCACGGGCACGGTCCAGGTCGTACTCGGAATCACAGATGAGGATCGATGGCCTCCCGCCGGACGCTGAGAGCACCCCGTTGTGAAACCGGCTCCCGACGGAGACAACCGCGTTCCGGACGAGATCGGCAGCCACAACGTCGGGGGGGGATGGCGTCAAGTGCGACGACCGTTACTCGGTCGCCCAGCATGCCCATCACCTGTTTCATGGGTGG
>CAZULI010000175.1:0-3796 GCA_964621095.1 uncultured Acidimicrobiaceae bacterium
TGTTCACCGCTGCCAGCGGACGCTTCATGACGGCGGGTGGTGGTGCAGGCCCGTCGTACCCGTGCCAGACCCCGGCAAGGTCGGGATCCCCGGCAAACCAGTCCGTGTACCCGTTCACGCCGTGAAGACCGAGTGGAGCGGCATCAGCAGCCTTTCCCCTCGGTGTCACCCCGTCAGAGTGCGTGCCTTCGCCGATCTCGGTCGTGTCGGACGGAACGTCTGCCAGCAGCCAGTGGACGAACTCGACCCGTGGCAGGGCCTCTGGTACCTCCCGATCCTCCTGGTTGACGTCCTCGGGGGAACTCGGACAATCCACGTCGATGCAGGTCACGACATACGAGGCAGTCCCCGCGGGCGCGCCACTCCATGCGAGATGTGGGTTCCGGTTCCCCGAGAACGTCACGTGATGCTCGGGATCAGGTGTGGCAAGGGCAAGCCGGTCGTCTGCGGTGCCGCCGTCGGTCATTGAGTTGCTGAAAATCTCCATGTCATTGGTCCCTCACGACTCCTGCGACAATACTGCCATGCAATCACCAAGTCAGCCGATCCCACCGATCGAGGGCGACCGACCCCATGACCGTTGATGACACCTCGTATGCGGGACAGCTCCTGATAGCGACCCCCCTGGTCAAGGGCCCTCCGTTCCAACGGTCGGTCGTCTATCTCGGTGAACACGGGCCACTGGGTGCTCTCGGGGTGATCCTCAACAACCCCACGACCGTGACGGTTTCTGAGATTCTTCCGGATCTGGCGCAACTCGCTTCTGATCCAGCGGTGATCCATCTCGGTGGACCGGTCCAGACCGATGCAGCGATCGTGCTTGCCCAATCAACGACACAGGAGTTCGCCATGGGCACGGTGTTCCCCGACATCGGGATCGTCGATCCGTCCGAACCTCCCGTCGACACCTCTGCGCTGCGTGTCTACGCGGGGTTCTCCGGCTGGGGACCCGGCCAGCTCGAAGCCGAGATCGCAGAAGGGTCCTGGTGGCGGATCGTGGCCCGTAGGGAGGATCTCTTCACCTCGGAGGACGTTGATCTGTGGGCGAGGTCGGTTCGCCGAGCAGGGGGGAGGACGGCGCTCCACGTGACGTACCCCGACGATCCGAACATGAATTGAACCGTCCACACGGGTTCTCCGCCTAAGGTGACGGTCGTGACCACCACCGCACCCCGACTCCGTCCCTCCCTGCGAGCGAACGCACCCCGCACGGACATTGAGCGGTCGTTGTGGAGGGCGGGATGCGAGGTGGTGGTTGGGTTTGATGAGGTTGGCAAGGGGGCCTGGGCTGGCCCGCTGACCGTTGGTGCCGTCGTCATCCCACAGGACTCGCGCGTCTACAAGATCCGGGACTCCAAGCAGCTCACCGAACCCGAACGCGAGAACCTCTTTGACCGCATCACCGCCTGGGCGCCGTTCTCGGCCGTGGGGCACGCAACCGCCGCCGAGTGCGACCAACTCGGCATGTCCGAGGCACAGCGCCTCGCCACCCGTCGGGCGGTTGAGGCCCTCGGCGTTGAGCCCGATCACTCCCTCGTGGATGGCAAGTGGGACTTTGTCGAACGCGGGGCCACCACCGCCATCGTCCATGGTGACCAGCGATCCCTCAGCATCGCGGCTGCATCGATCATTGCCAAGGTCACGAGAGACCGCATGATGCGTTCCCTTGGCGATGAGTATCCGTGGTACGCCTTTGGCTCCAACAAGGGGTATCCGTGCCATCGCCATCGTGCCGCCCTCGCCGTGTACGGCCCGTCGACCATCCACCGCAGGTCGTGGGCGTTCATGTCCCGGCTGCCGTGGCACGGCATCGAGGGCTGCCGGGTCCCTGAACCGCCGCTCGGGTTGTTCTGAGCGGCCAACAGCGGCCATGGGGTGAGCCGTGGGTACTGTCGCTCACTGCAAACGGTATTGTCATACCATCGGCACGGCGACACGCGCGGGTCCAACTCCCGCCGCACCGGCAAAGCAGATAACTGACACTGACAGCGGATAGGAAGCACATGGCACACGCGATCTCCCCCGGCAACCCCGACGCGATCGACTTTCTCCAGATCGACGGCATGCTCACCGACGAGGAACGACTCCTGCGCGACACGGTGCGCCAGTTCGTCGGGGACCAGGTGACGCCGTACGTTGCTGACTGGTTCGAGCAGGGGATCTTTCCGAAAGAGCTCGTCAAGTCGATGGGCGACCTCGGACTCCTCGGCATGCATCTCGAGGGGTACGGCTGTGCCGGCACGAGTGCCGTTGCGTACGGGCTCGCCTGTACCGAACTGGAAGCCGGCGACAGTGGCGTCCGGAGCTTCGTCTCGGTCCAAGGGTCGCTTGCGATGTTCCCGATCCGTGCGTTCGGCTCCGAGGAGCAGAAACAGGAGTGGCTTCCCGGGATGGCAGCGGGGGACATCATCGGGTGTTTCGGGCTCACGGAACCAGACTCCGGCTCGGACCCTGGATCGATGCGTACCAACGCCAGGCGGGACGGGGACGACTGGATCCTCAATGGCACCAAGATGTGGATCACCAACGGATCGGTCGCTGACGTCGCGATCGTGTGGGCAGCCACCGACGAGGGTGTTCGCGGATTCATCGTTCCCACCGATACACCGGGGTTCACCGCCAACAAGATCGAGCAGAAGCTCTCGCTTCGGGCGTCGGTGACGAGCGAACTGGTGCTGGACGACGTGCGGCTTCCGCAAGGTGCGGTTCTCCCGAACGTCGTCGGTCTCAAGGGACCGCTCTCGTGTCTCAACGAGGCGCGGTTCGGGATTCTCTATGGCGCCGTTGGCGCCGCACGTGCGTGCTATGAAACGGCGCTCTCCTACGCCAAGGAGCGGGTCCAGTTCGGCAAGCCGATTGCGTCGTTCCAGCTCACCCAGCGCAAGCTAGTTGAGATGATGATCGGCATCAACCAAGGCATGCTGCTTGCCATGCATCTTGGTCGCAAGCGGGACGCAGGCTCCCTTGCGGCTGAACACGTGAACTTCGGGAAGTTGTCGAATGTTCGCATGGCCCTTGCGGTTGCACGGGAGGCCCGCAGCGTCCTCGGCGCCAACGGGGTCACCCTCGAATACCCCGTCATCCGCCACATGAACAACCTCGAATCGGTGTACACGTATGAGGGCACCAACGAGGTCCACACGTTGGTCCTCGGGCAGGCCATCACCGGTATTTCAGCGTTCGCATAACCGAGGTGTCGGGAGCCCCAGCGTTGGTGCTTGCATCCGGCTCGCCGCGCCGGAGACTCCTCCTGGCGGCTGCCGGGTTCGAGTTCCGTGTCGAGGTCCCCGACATTGACGAGACCCCGTTCGCGGATGAGTCACCGTCAGATCTGGTGGCACGACTCTCTGCGACCAAAGCAGCAGCAGTCGGGGATCCCGACGCCGTTGTGCTTGCCGCAGACACGGTCGTGGTGCGCGATGGCGAGATCATTGGTAAGCCGAACGATGCCACAGAAGCGGTGGCGATCCTCATGTCACTGTCGGGGCGAGCCCACTTGGTGCTGACGGGCTGGACCGTTCTCGGTGGAGGTTCCAAACGATCCGGTGTCACCGAGTCTCGGGTCGTGTTGGCTCACCACACCTTGGAGGAGCTCACCGAGTACGTGGAACGAACGGAACCGTTCGACAAGGCCGGTGCGTACGCCCTTCAGGACGACGATGGTTGGCTGGTCAGCGAGGTGGTCGGTTCACGTTCCAACGTCATGGGGTTGCCGTTGGCAGCAGTTGTTGATGCGCTCGCTGAGGCTGGGATTCACCGCTCATCCCCAGAACGCTGAAACGGCGATGGCAGCGAT
>CAZULI010000176.1:0-3742 GCA_964621095.1 uncultured Acidimicrobiaceae bacterium
TTATATCGGCACCGAATTGGATGCCATGGCAGCACCGGAGCTCCTCGGCGGGTGGGGTACGCCGGACACCGAAGGCACTCCCCAGCAGGGTGGAGCACTGTTGCTGGTCGTCTTCGTGGTCGCTGCAACGGTTGTTCCCTTGCAGTTTCTCCTTGCCGCCTCTTTGCGCATCTACTCGGATCGTCGTGAGCGCCGAATCGCATCGCTGATGCTGCTCGGTGTTCCTCTGAGCGAACTGCCCTGGCTTTTCATGGGAGAGGTGCTGGTCCCTGTGGGAATCGGCGTCATCTCCGGCACGTTGTTGGCGGAACCCGCGATGAGCGCGTTGACGACATTCCTTCCCGCGGGATACCAAGTGTTTCCAGACGATCTGACAACACATGGGATTGCGATGGTGGTACCGGTTCTCGTGATCCTGCTTGTCGCTGCTGCGGGTGCGATGAGTTCGGTTCGCCGATTGCACACCGACTCTGCCATGAACGTGGCACGACAGGCGACCCGCATGGCTCCCCGACCCGCGTGGATTCTGGTGCCACTCCTCGGATCCGTGATGCTGTATCTCCTCAAGGAACGCTCACACGAGATCGCACAGGGCAGCCTCGGCCCGACGCACTTCATGTTCGGTGCGCTCGTTCTCATCATTGCGGGTCTCGTTCCAGCGATCCGCGCCCTCAGCCACACACTTGCGCGCCGCCTCGCCGCCCGCGGCCTCAACATTTTGATGACTGATCTTGCTGTCATGCGCCTCGCTCATTCCCCGTCCGATACCTCGCGGCTCGCTGGCGTCGTGGGGCTCTTGGTACTCGCTGCGGTCGTACCACAAGGTCTCTTTCCAGTACTTGCACGAGCCGACAACATCATCACGGCTGACGCACTCAACAACCTACAAGCCGATGTGATGTTCGACATGGTTCAGGAAAGGATCGATCCTCAGGTACTCGCCGATGCCGTCGATTCGTCCAACACAGGCATCATGATTCGAACCGACATCGAAGCGACCGACGGAACCGCAACCATCAACGCCTGGGTGGGGAGTTGTAGCGACTTCGCGCTGTTGCTCATCGAGCCGCCCGCAAACTGTGGGAGCGGCAAGCTCTATCTGGTCAACGGGCTCCAGAGAAATCACTGGCGAATGGATTCGACCTGGCGATTCGGAATCGACCAGACGGGTGAACGCCGCCTCACTGACACCTTCACGTTGCCGACACCCGAAGTGCTGACGGTCGGGTTTCCTCAACTGCTTGAGCACGGACCATTCGTTCTGATTCCCACCGAGGCGCTCCCACCGGCCGTGACTGAGTCGCTCTACGCGGACCCACACCGGTTCAAACACATTGTCACCCACACTGCTCACCCCGAAGCAACACGGGACCGTCTTTGGGTGATTCCCTCTGTTCCCGCCGAGTACGGCGCAGTGGCCACTCCCGAGGAACTACAACAAGACAGCACCAGACAGCTTGACCTGTATCGCATCATCGTTACGGGTGCGGTAGCCATCGACATCATCCATGCTCTTGTCGCTGTTGTCCTTGCATCGGCGGCCCACGCCATGGAACAGCGTCAAACAGCTGCGATGACGTGGGCGTTCGGAGCGCCTCTGCGCTTTGGTGTCGTCTCCCAAGCCATCGAGCTCCTGATCCCCCTCGGTGTGGGCATCATCATGGGTGCTGTCCTCGGCGCCATCATCGGGACCCGGTATCTCGCCTTCGCCTACGCCGGGGAGAGTCCCCCCGTAGGGTTGCCAATGCTCGGTTTTGACGTTGGTGGCATGTTCACGTGGATCGGCATCGCGGTTGTCGGCTCCCTCACGGCGATAGCTCTCGCCCTCCCGCTCACGTACAAGAACCTCGGCGTCGCGGACCTCAGGAGCGAGTGAACTGACGTTGCGGATGTTCTCGTGTGGCTTGTTGTTGGTGATCGTCATCTCGAACCGAACTCCGAGTCTGATGGTTGACCTCTGACGGCGAGCGCTGCGATTCAGCGCCACGTCTATGGGGGCCCTGTGACGGTGGGTGTATTCGGGAACGGGAAATCATCTGTTACGTGGGTCTTGTGCGAGCGTCGCCGTTCCGTATCGTGAACACAGGATGTCGATACGGGTCGTGCTTGCACTGGTTGGTG
Source organism: uncultured Acidimicrobiaceae bacterium (assembly GCA_964621095.1). Classification (GTDB taxonomy): domain Bacteria; phylum Actinomycetota; class Acidimicrobiia; order Spongiisociales; family UBA5794; genus UBA5794. Next base: position 2,122 of record CAZULI010000176.1, read on the forward strand.
TTGCGGGGATCGTCGCTGGCTGTTCGGCGACAACCGATGCACCGCCGCCACCGACAACCGCTTCAACGACCACCTCAACCTTCACCCCCGGATCGGTCGTCATCACGACGTCCTCCACCTCGATGCCGAGCACCACGATCGACCGGGTCGCCGAGATCACGGCGATCTTCGAGGATCTTGAACGCCGCCGTCTCCAGGCGCTGTTTGCTCACGACGAGGCCGCGTTTCGCGAGACTTTTTCGAATGAGCGATACATGGAGGAGAGCATGGTGCTACTTGAACTCGATTCATTTGTTGCTGACCCCTCGAATGTTGAGTTGCGCATTGTCTCAGTCCTTACTGATTCTGAAGATTGCATTGCGGCCGTCATTGAGGTTGACCTCTCAGGGATCACAAGAGAAGGGGGACGTGGAACGAGTCAGCAGGTCATCGAGAAGGTGGACGGGACATGGGGGATCAGCTATGCGGGAGGAGATTGGGCATGCGACGGTCCACATCCCTTGTCCTAGCGCTCATCCTTTCTCTCGGACTCTTAACGTCAGAGCCGGCTGCGAAAGCGGGCACGTGCTATTTGGATCCGATTCTGCATCGAATCCTGTGCCAGGAGTCGGGTGGGGGCACGACGAGTCCGACGACGCCGAGGGGCGCGTTGATCTACCTGTATACGACAACCCGTCCACCGGTCGGGGAGTGTTACTACTGGTCACGGATCCCCGGGGGGCTTGATTCGAGCCAGTCGGCGAACGATGCGGCGATCATCGAGATCGTGCTCCGGCTCCCAAGGTGTCCTGTGGTCCCGGTTGTCGATGCCGAGGCGACCGCGTGGGCGATCTTCCGATCCTGGGATCTTGATCCCCCGGCACCCACGATGCAGCCGTCGGGGGCAGGCATCACGGGGATGCCAGCCCACCTCTCGACCCCCACCCCGGACATCATCGAGCACCAGGAGGTCCTCCCTGATGGCCGGACGCTGCGCGTACGAGCAGAAGTCGCCCAGCTCACGGTCCGCTGGGGTGACGGAACGCAACAATCCTTCGAACCGTCGGCTGCCACGCCGTACCCGACCGGCACCGTCAGCCACGAGTACACCCTCAAGACGTGCAGCGCCTCGTACCGCTCGAGCCATCCCTCGGGTCGCCTGTGTCATCCAAGTCTTGAGGCGTACCCGGTGCGAGCTGTGTTCGTGTGGGCAGGCCGCTACAACGCAGGATCCGGGTGGGTCGACCTCGGCACCCTCGATCGCTCCGTCACCATCCAGTACGACGTCGATGAAGCCCGAGGGGTCAACGTCCCGTAGGTCGTGCACCCAACCGCCGGACATCGATCTCAGCTTGGGGACCTCGCCAGCACTATGTTTGGACCCATGGCGGACCAGGCGACGTTCGAGAAAGATGCGATGGAGTTCGCGCCACAGCTGTATGCAGCTGCGCTGCGGATGACCCGCAACCCCTCTGACGCCGAGGACATCGTCCAGGACACCTATCTCAAGGCGTACCGGGCGTACGGATCGTTCACCGAGGGAACCAATCTCAAAGCGTGGCTGTACCGCATCCTCACGAACACCTACATCAACAAATATCGACGGGCCCAACGCAGACCAACCGAGGTTGAGCTCGGCGAA
>CAZULI010000177.1:0-3718 GCA_964621095.1 uncultured Acidimicrobiaceae bacterium
CACATTCTCGCAAGGAGGGCACACCCAACCAGGGACAACCTCCCCGGTTGTCACACCTACATGTGCAACTGATGGTGGCTATTTATATTGGAGCGGTTGTCTTGTTGCGTAGTTTCTCACATGGTGTGTCTCCGGCGAGTGCTCCGTGGGGTCTTTTGAAGTTGTAGAAGTTCTCCCACTCTTGGAGCTTGTCGTTGAACAGTTCGGTGTCGTCGATTACGACACCATCGAGCATTCGGTAGAACTCTTCTTGGTCGATACGGTGGGACCGTTCGACCTTACCGTTGAGTCTTGGTGTTGCCGGTTTGATGTAGACATGTCTGATACCCCGATCCAAGATGTGGTAGTGGAGTTGGGATTGGAACTCGACACCGTTATCGGTTTGGATGACCTCAACGCGGAACGGCAGCTTTTCAAGTACATAGTCAAGGAACCGGATCGATGTCACCTGGTTGCACTTGTCATAGATGCGTAGTACCCGTATCCGGGTGCAGTCGTCAATAGCGGTGTACTGGTAGTACTTGTGGCGGGAGGCACCCATACGACCCAGGAACTTGACATCAATCTGGACTCGTAGACCAGGTTGAGGCTTCTCGTAGCGTTTCCACCGTTTCGCTTTGGGTTGGTACCGCTGAGAGGTCGGGAGACGGTTCATCCCGAGTCGTTTCAGGATCCTCCACACCCCAGAAGGGCTGATACCTATCTCGTGATACCGTTTGAAATACATCGAGATCTTCTGTGGCCCAAAGTGGTAGTTCTGGCGCAGATACATGATCTTGCCAACCACCTCTGAGCCGGTCTCGTTTGGCGAGTGATGCGGCCGAGACGAGCGATCCCGCAGCCCTTCTTCACCCAACTCGTCAAAGCGGGTACGCCACTTGTAGAAGCACTGGCGACTGATCCCGAAATAGCGGCACGTCGCTGCAACGTTGCCAGTCACCTCTTGTGCGTGACGCAGAATCGCCAACCTACGGCGGATCAACCGTCACTGCTCATGCTCTGTCATCAACCACTCCTCTCCTAGAAGCCCCGATGCAAGCAACCTCCGTCAGTTCTATACCTAGCCACTGCGCGGCTCGATTGACGTAGCTCGCCACACGGCGGATGCTGTCGCTACAGCTTGCCCGATTCCTCGGCCGCCCGGAGGAGCTCAGCGTACGTATCAATGGCATCTTCGATTTCGGCAGCCCACAGCGCAAACCGGTCCGCTTCACGGTCTGCAATAGCGGCCATGTTCTCGGCAAAGACTCGACGCTGGACGTCCTGAAATGGCTCCAGACACGCGCTCAGCTCTACAGACGCCTGCGACTCAGCGGCTTCCACTTCCTTCAACAATGTCAGCGCAAGAACACGCGTCAGTACACCGTCGGCGACGTCGCTCATGATCGACTCGACCTCGCTCGAATAGGTGTCCGCCGCTTCGGCGAGTGTTCCGTATCCGCTTCTCAAACTGCATTCGTTGAGTGCCCGCTCAGCCTCGATCACTCTCGGATCGGAACCGGTTCTCTGCGCAGCTTCATCGGTCGCGCCGAAGTACCATGAATTCGCATCGGCGAGCGGATTTTGGAACTCCTGGGAGGCATTCACCAAGCATTCAATGTTCGCAGCTTTCCACGCCTCGCGACCCTCTGCGTCCAACCCTTCAAGCGAATCACGATCTGGACCGTCGGAAGAAGCCTCCTGCTGCAAGGCGGTTAGGGCATGAATAGCGGATGCCGCGGATTGCATGAGAGGAGCGTCCTCTCGTTGCGCATCGAGGTCGGTCAACTCAGCTACGGTCGTAGGATCGTATCGGAAGCCTCGCTCACGCATGCATTCGTAGACCTTGCCTTCCACAACCCGATCGATGACCAACTGGAGGTTCGAGAGCCCCGCGGCAACATCGGCATCCAGAATTGCAAGATACTCCTCAGGAATATCGTTGTCTGCCTGGGATTCGATCGCTGACTCAGGCGAATTGTCGAGTGGATTCGATGTCCCGCAAGCCGTAACAACCAGAGCGATCCAGAAGGCGACGACAACCAAAGCAACGCCGCGTCCCGAGCGGAGTCTGGAACCGGGCATTGGGCTAATAGGTGCTCATTGAGACCCACCCGAGGCAGGGATCAGTGCCCGGTTTCACGATACAGTTCCTGAAAACACCACTCGAATTGTTGTCATATATCCAGTAACTCAGCCACGCATTGTTCGCACAATTCTTCTTGGTTTGGATGGTGGTGCCACCATGGTCGATTTCGCTGTAGACCGTGCTCATGCAGAACCCATCTTGCGTGTCGTCCTTGTTCTTGCCATGGTAGGTGTTGTCGTTATCGCAGGTTCCTGTGTTGTAGTAGCTCTCCCGACCGTAGCCACCTCCCCATCCGATGCTGAAGTGCCAGTTGTTACTGCAGTAGGCCACCGCCGGTCCTCCGGGCAGCAATGTGACTACGCCAGCGAGCAGAACCAGCGCGAGGCCTGCTCCAAGTAGCTGGCGCGACGTCCACCCTCGTTGTTTTGGTACCGGTATCAGGCTTGCTTCTCTCGCGCTGATGTCGCTTGTCATCTCACCTTCCGCTCGTGGATCGGCTATGCGTGCCTCCCGACCATCTACATCAATCAGCAGTACGCCACTTCGGAGATTCCGATCCGCAACTGCCGTCCCGGCGGCAATTAGTTGTTGACCAGTCTCTGATCGGATTCTCAGTGGTCCTTCGCGTTTGGGTCGGATCGTGTTCCCGACAATCGCATCAGACCAAACGGATTGTGGGTCAGGCGACGGCAGCATGCCGGTGGCGATAGAAGCGTTGTTCCGACCGCGGTTCGACGAGCATTCGGATCCACGCCAAGTCGTGAAACTCACCAACTGAATGATTTGCCAAGTGGCCCTTCCAGTCTCGATGGAATGGGGTGAACGATGACGAACTCCATGTGCCCACATCCGAAGGCACATTGACTGTGGGCCCAGATGTGCGGTCACTCAGGGGCAATTGTGGGCAGTGTCCCGTTGAGTGGTGTAAATGAGGTTGTGCCCCTCAGCGGTTCTTTGTCATGTTAGGCGGCGGGTAGTTCGGGTGTGTGAGGCGAGATGATCTGCTCGAGTTGTTGTCCGATCTGGTTCATGGATCCTTCCGAGAGGTGGCGCTTGTCGGCGGCCTGCCATTCATCGTGTTGCTCGGCGAGTACGGCCCCGACGAGTCTGATGACGGATTCGTCGTTGGGGAAGATCCCAATGACGTTGGATCGACGTTTGATCGCTTTGTTGACCCGCTCGAGCGGGTTCGTCGACGCAGTCTGGGACCACCGCGCCTGTGGGAACTCGGCATACGCGGTGACGTCGTGTTCAGCGTCTGATAGGAGCTCTGCTGCTTTCGGGTACCGTGTTTCAAGTATCCCTACGACTTGCCGCAGCTGGGTGCGGACGGATTCGGCGTTGGGTTGCACGAAGATGGTTCGCACGGTTGCGCCGATCATCTGTTTGTGCTCTTAGGGATGTGGGTCATCAGATTGCGTATCAGATGCACTTTGCATCGTTGCCACGCTGATCCCTGGAATACTCTCTCTATGGCTTTTTTCAAACCGGGGTGAGCATCCGAGACGACAAGCTTCACACCGTCGAGACCCCGCTGTTTGAGGGACCTGAGGAACTGGGTCCAGAACACTTCGTCCTTTGAATCGCTTTCGTCGAGGCCGAGGACTTCCCTGTTTCCATCGGCGGCAACCCCGGTTGCGAGCACCACGA
>CAZULI010000178.1:0-3714 GCA_964621095.1 uncultured Acidimicrobiaceae bacterium
CGACGCGCGCACGACAGTTCTATCCAAGATAAAATCGTGTTCATCAACGCGTGGTGGTACAAACGGTACGGCCTGACTGGTCGGGCACAGTGTGTTGGTTCAGCTGGCCTTGACGGCAGCCACCTCGAACTCGAGCACCACCTTCTCGCTGACAAGGACCCCGCCCGCCTCAAGGGCGGCGTTCCAGTTGATCCCCCAGTCCTTGCGGTTGACGGTGACGGAGCCTTCAAACCCGATCCGGGTCGCACCGGCTGCGTCCACGGCTGCGCCAAGGAACTCGACGGCGAACGTCACTGGCTTGGTGACGTCACGCATGGTGAGGTCCCCGGTGACTTCGAACTCCGAGTCGTTGACCTGCTTGATCCCGGTCGACTGGAACGTGATCTCTGGGTACTCGTCCATTGCAAAGAAGTCGTTCGTACGCAGATGGGCGTCGCGATCGGGCTGACCGGTATCGATACTGGCAACCTGAATCGTCACGTTGCCGCTTGACTCAGCAGGTGCGTCGCCGTTGATGGACATGGTCCCGGCAAACTCGTTGAACAGGCCGCGAACCTTCGTCACGAGTGCGTGACGAGCGATGAACCCGATCCGGCTGTGAACGGGATCGATGTTGTACTCCCCCGTGAGCTCAGCGAGTGGGATTTCGGTTGCCGTGGTCATGGTCAGTCTCCTTCTGGGCCCGGCTGGGGTCCGTATCTAGTTGATATGTCAATATCATAAAACAGCGTTGATGATATGTCAACTACTGGTACACTGACGACCATGACAACTGCGTCACCGACCCGTTGGCTCAACGAAGCCGAGAGCCGAGCCTGGCGTCACTACCAGCAGATGAGTTCCCGGTTGACCGCCCAACTGAACCGGAGCCTCATCCAGGAGACTGGGCTCTCACTCAGTGACTACGAAGTGCTCGTGGTTCTCTCGGAGTCACCAGAGGACGCCCTGCGCGCGTTCGAGCTTGGCGCGTGTCTCCAGTGGGAGAAGAGTCGACTCTCGCACCATCTCACTCGTATGGAGAAGCGGGGTTTGGTGAAACGCCAGACGTGTGCCTCTGATGGTCGGGGCCTGTTCATCGCGCTCACCCCCACAGGGCGCCGGACGATCGAGGCAGCCGCTCCCCATCATTTGGACGATGTCCGTCAGATGATGATCGACCTGCTCACGCCTGCCGAACTCGAGGTACTGGCAGAGATCGCCACGAAGGTTCTCGCTGTCCTCCCCGTGGACGACGAAGCCCGATACGAGCTCTGAATCCACAGGGGGAACCCACCCGGGATGGTCACCTCCGGGTCAGGGTGTACATCGCAAGAGATGCCGCAACACCGGCGTTGAGACTCTCGAACCCACCCGGCATCGGAAGCGTCAAGCGTCGATCAGCGGAGGCGCTGAGTTCCGGTGGCAACCCATGTGCTTCCGACCCAACCAACAACGCCACCGGACCATCCAGATCGAAGGTGGCCTCTCCCCCATCAACCACTGTTGCAACCAACGTGTGGGTGGAGTCCGCAAACAGCGACACCACATCGTCAACCTCAACAAGGGGGACGGCGAAGTGGGCACCGGCGCCCGAACGCAACGTCTTGGGGCTCCACAGATCAACCGTGTCGCGGGTGGAGCCAACCGCCCATCCGAACGCTACAGCGCTACGGATGATGGTGCCTGCGTTGCCGGGATCGGCCACATCGACCAAGACCACGATGTTGCTCTCGGGAAGCGGCACCGCCCTGGGTCGGTCAAAGACCGCCACCGGGGAACGTGGGGTGACGGCGTCCGCAACCGAGGCGAGCACATGGTCCGTGACGAGGGTCGGTTTGACCCCAATGCCTGCAAGGATGTCAGCGGTCTCGGTGTCGCCCGGCGTCGCCAGCACAACGGTCGGGGCGAACCCCGATGCAACCGCCATCCCGAAGAGGTTCGGTCCCTCAACAAGGATCTGACCGCTCTGCCGACGCTCCCGCCCGCGCTTGAGCCGTGCCACCGCTCTCACCACGTCGTTCTTCGCTGATGAGATCACGCCAACCATGGGTGGGAGCGTAGAACCCCAATGCGTACTCTGACGCCCGCGACAAAACCTTCCGGACCCATGTGGTGCAAAAGGCCGATGGCAAGGTTTCATGGTGTGACGTATGGAGAACGTGGATGACCCAGACGAACGTACCCAGCGTGAACGCGAAACAGAATGCCGACGACACCGACTTCGAACCGTTCGTGAAGCAGGTAGAGCCGCGGCTTCGTATCGCGCTGGTGGCCCGATACGGTCCAGACGTCGGTCGGGAGGCAACGGCGGAAGCCTTGGCCTGGGCATGGGAACATTGGGAGCGGATGCGCACGATGAGCAATCCAGCCGGGTACCTGTACCGAGTGGGGCAATCCAAAGCCCGCCGCTTGGGACTGAGGCCCGTTCGATTCCCAACGCCCGAGGTCCGGGACCCAGCAGACCACATGCCGTGGGTCGAGCCGTGCCTTCCCAAAGCACTCCGACGGTTGACACGCAACCAACGGGTGGCTGTCGTCCTCGTCCATGGATACGAGTACAGCCACCAAGAGGTTGCTGACTTGCTCGGCCTGTCACGTTCAACCATTCAGAACCACGTTGAGCGCGGTCTCAGAAACCTTCAAGCCGCACTGAAAGGTGAATCAGATGCGTGAACCATCATCGACCGGAACCATGCTCCGGTCCTACTTTGATCAGATTGCCGAGCCGGTCACCCCCCGTGAAGCAATGACCCAACTTCGTTCCGGTATGACTGCTCCCTCTCGTGGATGGCGGAGACACCGACCGGTGGCGGTCAGTCTGGTCGGAGTGGCCATCGTCGCGATGATCGGCCTCGGTCTTTTCGTGCTCCCACGATCGACCGCCACTGCTGGCGTCGCGGTCAGCAACGACGGGACATGGTTGACGGTTCGGCTGACACACCCGGATGTCACGGCACAAGATGTCATCAGGGCGCTTGACGCTGTAGGAATCGCTGCGACCGTGGAGGAGGTACCGGTGTCGCCGTCTCGCACCGGCATGTTTGTTGCAAGCAGTCTCGAAGCGGCGGGACCAGAGATCGAGTTCCTGGGTGTGGACGGTCCCACGTACCGAGAACTTCGGGTGCGTGCCGGATTCGGCGGAACGCTGACCCTGTACCTTGGTCGGGCGGCACGTTCCGGCGAGGCCTATCAAGCCGGTGGTAACGCGTATGCGCCCATGGAACCGTTCAACTGTCTGCCCATTTGGGGCGTTCCAGCAGATGAGGCTGCTGCCATCATCGCTGAGGCCACCCCCGACATTCATGTCCGATGGCAGATGCCCAGTAGTGATCAATCGAGCATGGTTGAGGTGGACGGTGCATCGATCCACGATCGGTATGTTGCCGATGCCATCGCCGTTGCCAGCTCTGAGGTGGTCGTCTATCTGTGGAACATTCCGGGGGAATCACGCTTTGCGTCCCAACCCCCCAATCAGTCAGCCTGTCCCGAGAGCGGGACACCCAAACCATGAAAGGTAAAATACCATGCGCGTACGCAGGACCACGATCGGCTTGGGAACCATCCTCGGAATCTTGACCCTTGTTCTGCTCCTCACAACCGGAGCGTCCTCCCGAGACCAACACTGCAGCGTTCGGGTCATTGGCCAGGAGGACACGCGCCAGTTCATTCTGAGCGAGGAAGTCTGCTTCGACACCTACAACGAGGTGCTGAGCAACCTTCAAGGAACCACCGGTT
>CAZULI010000179.1:0-3709 GCA_964621095.1 uncultured Acidimicrobiaceae bacterium
CTGTGACTTCGTCAATGAGGTCATCTGTGCACCAGCAAACGTCAATGAACTCTTTGAGTTCCGGGAACCGATCTGGACCATTCTTGGGTTCCCGATCACCCGAACGGTGTTCCTCATCCTCCTCATGGCGGTCATTGTCTCTGCCGTGCTGTTTTTTGGTCTTCGCAAGAAGGCGGTCATCCCCTCCAAGTTCCAGGTCATCGTTGAGAGCCTGATCTCGTTCGTCAAGGATGGGATTGCCACCGACATGATCGGTCCTGAGGGCGTCAAGTACGTCCCGTGGCTCTTGTCGGTGTTCCTCTTCGTCCTGTTCGGGAACCTGTACGAGATCATGCCAGGGGTGAACTTCCCGATCACGTCACGGATGGCGCTCCCCGTCATGCTGGCTGCCATCAGCTGGATCGTCTTCGTGTTTGCAGGTATCAAGCGTCAGGGTCTGGGGTACTTCCTCGGCATCGTGTGGCCATCAACCGTTCCGGTTGCGCTGCGCCCACTGGTCGGACTCATCGAGTTCTTCTCGATCCTGTTCATCCGACCCCTCACGCTGGCTGTTCGGCTCTTTGCCAACATGGTTGCGGGCCACCTGATGCTCTCCCTGCTCCTTGCCTCCAGCTTTGTCTTCATCACCCATTTCGGCGACATCGGACCAAAGGCCGGGATCGGTATTGCGTGGTTTGTCATGGCCCTCGGCATCTTCGTCTTCGAGATCGTCGTGATTCTTCTCCAGGCCTACGTCTTCACCCTGTTGTCGGCCGTGTATGTACAGACATCTCTCTATCCAGAGCACTAAGTAAGGAAGGACACGCACATGGATCTCGCATCAGCGGATGCACTCGCAGGAGGGCTCAAGCTCATCGGATATGGGTTTGCCACGATCGGACCAGGTATCGGCATCGGTATGGTTGCTGGTTCTGCAATCGAGGCGATGGCCCGCCAGCCCGAGGCTGCAGGTATGACGAGGACGACGATGTTTCTTGGTATTGCCTTCACCGAGGCACTTGCCCTCATCGGCTTCGTTCTCTTCTTCATCGCATAGGAGTCGAACATGTACCAGGCCTGGAATCTGATCCTCGCCACGACAGAACAAACCACCTCGGCCGCAACTGAGGCGGGTGGTGGGTCCGGCGGCATCGATCTGCTGCTCCCCGCCCCCGAAGAGCTCTTCACCGGAATCATCGCGTTTGCGATCATCTTCCTCGTGGTGTGGAAGTTCGCCCTTCCTGCCCTCAAGACCACCCTTGAGGCTCGCCAGGAAGCTGTCAGGAGCGAACTGTTGGCTGCTGAGCAGAAAAAGCAGGAAGCCACCTCGCTGCTTGATGACTACCGGTCCCAGGTAGCAGGCGCACGGGAGGAGGCCGCACAAATCGTGGCTGAGGCTCGTGAGGCCGGGGACGCCGTGAGAGCCGACATCGTGACGCGTGCCGAAGCTGAGGCTGACGCCATCAGGGCACGGGCGAACGCAGAGATTGCGACCGAACGTGCTCGGGTTGCTGATGAACTCAAGCGCCAGGTGGCGGACCTTTCGATCAACGTCGCCGAGCGGGTTGTCGCGTCCAGCATTGACAGCGATCAGCAACGCGTGCTCGTGGACCGCTACATCGACGAACTCGGGGGAGTGCAGTAACCAATGAGCGCCGGTACCGCCCAGAACTACATTGACGGCTACGCCGCAGCCCTTGTCGACATTGCCCACGCCGAACACGATCCGGCCGCAGCGATCGATGAGCTGTACCGCGCTGCCTCCGGTCTGAGCGCGCATGCAGAGCTGGTCGAGGTGCTCGGTGATCCACGCATTCCTGGTGAACGCAAGCAGGGGATCGTCGATGACATTCTTGGTGGGCGTGCATCCCAGGTGACCGTTGCTGCCATCGGGTTCATTGTCGGGTCGGGCCAGGCAAAGAGCCTCGGTGACATTGCCCGACGTCTTGGAGAACTCGCTGCAGACGCCGAGGGTGAGGTCGTGGCCGAGGTCCGCACGGCACTTCCGCTCGATGACGATCAGTTCCACCGCCTTGGTGCGGCGATTGCGAAAGCAACAGGCAAGAAGATTCAAGTCAAGGTCATTGTTGATCCCTCCGTCATTGGCGGCGTGGTGACAAAGGTCGGAGACACCGTGCTCGATGGGTCGGTCCAGCACCGCTTCAGCGAGCTTCGAGAGCAATGGGGTTGAGGCACGATGGCTGAACTCATGTTTGACACCGGAGACATAGCCCAAGCACTCCGGGCAAATCTTGAGGGCTGGTCGCCCTCACTGGAAGCAGAAACGATTGGCTACGTCCTGTCGGTCGGCGATGGTGTCGCCCGCGTTGCAGGACTCCCTGGTGCCATGGCGTCCGAACTCCTCGAGTTCCCCGGCGGACTTCTCGGGGTCGCCCTCAACCTGGATGAGGACTCGATCGGTGCCGTCATCATGGGTGACGCATCGGGCATCGAGGAAGGTGACCAGGTGCGCTCGACCGGTCGGGTGCTCTCCGTACCGGTGGGTGACGCCCTGTTGGGTCGCGTGGTCGATTCCCTTGGGCAGCCGATCGATGGCAAGGGGGAGATCAACGCCACGGAGCGCCGGTTCCTTGAGACACAGGCACCGTCCGTCGTTGAACGTCAACCCGTCCATGAACCACTCCAGACCGGGATCAAGGCCATCGACGCCATGACCCCCATCGGTCGTGGTCAGCGCCAGCTCATCATTGGTGACCGCCAGACCGGGAAGACAGCAATCGTCGTTGACACGATCCTGGCCCAGAAGGGTCTTGGCGTGAAGTGTGTCTACGTCGCAATCGGGCAGAAGAACTCGACGGTCGCTGAAGTCGTTGACACGTTGACCGCCGCGGGTGCCATGGAGTACACGGTTGTGGTCAACGCTTCGGCTGCTGACTCGGCAGCACTCCAGATGTACGCACCGTACGCTGGTTCCGCGATCGGTCAGTACTGGATGTACAAGGGTGAGCACTCACTCGTCATCTTTGACGACCTCACCAAGCAGGCCATTGCGTACCGCGAGATCTCCCTGCTGCTTCGCCGTCCTCCAGGGCGTGAGGCGTACCCGGGTGACGTTTTCTATCTCCACAGCCGTCTGTTGGAGCGGTGCGCCAAGCTCTCCGACGAGCTCGGTGCGGGTTCGATGACCGGTCTTCCGATCATCGAGACGAAAGCCAACGACGTCTCGGCGTACATCCCGACCAACGTGATCTCCATCACGGACGGTCAGATCTTCCTTGAGACCGACCTCTTCTTCTCAGGTATCCGGCCGGCGATCAACGCAGGTATCTCCGTCTCCCGGGTCGGTGGTTCAGCCCAGATCAAGGCCATGCGGAAGGTCGCAGGTCCGCTCCGACTCAACCTCGCCCAGTTCCGTGAACTGGAAGCGTTCGCCGAGTTCGGATCCGAGTTGGATGCAACCTCCCTCGCGCAGCTCGACCGTGGGCGTCGGGTCGTTGAGGTCCTCAAGCAGGGCCAGTACGGACCGGTTCCCGTGGAGGAGCAGGCGTTGGTGCTGTTTGCAGTGACAGAGGGTCACATGGACGACATCGACCCCACCGACGTGCCGGCGTTCGAGAACGGCCTCAGGGAGTTCGCACGTTCACGGTACGGATCAGTGCTTTCGGGGGTCGCGGACACGGGCGAGCTGCCCACCGATGAGTTCATCTCCATCATCGAGGGGTACAAGAGCACACGCGGCTCCGCCGGTTCAGGCTCGGAGGGGTAGCAG
>CAZULI010000180.1:0-3706 GCA_964621095.1 uncultured Acidimicrobiaceae bacterium
CCCCCGCCAGCATCACCCTCGACGCATCGATCACATCTCCGAGAACCGCCGTCGCCGTGGGATCCCCCCCGGCCCCGGGTCCGGCGAAAAGCAGGGAGCCGATGGCTGGACCCTCGAGGAACACCGCGTTGGTTGCGCCCCGGATCGAGGCGAGCGGGTGTGAGAACGGCACCATGGCGGGATGCACCCGCGCCGAGACCCCGGACTCGGTCCTATCGCACACCGCAATGAGTTTGATGGTGTATCCAAACTCTTCGGCAAAGGCGATGTCCTCAGCCGTGATGGACTCGATCCCCTCGTAGTGGACGTCATCAAAACTGACCCAGGTCCCGAACGCGAGGGACGCAAGAATCGCCGCCTTGGCAGCGGCATCAGCACCCGAGACATCAGCGGTCGGATCGGGTTCTGCGTACCCAAGTGCCGTTGCTTCCTCCAACGCCACGGCGTAACTCGACCCCTCGTCAGCCATCCTGGAGAGAATGAAATTCGTGGTGCCGTTCACGATGCCGAGCACCCGCGTGACGGTCTCGCCTGCGAGTGTCTCAGAAAGCGGCCGAATGATCGGGATTCCCCCGCCGACCGCGGCCTCGAACAGGAACGGAACCCCCGACCGTCCGGCGGCAGCGAGGAGTTCGGGTCCCCGGGCGGCGATGAGCTCCTTGTTGGCCGAGATGACGGGTTTCCCTGCGTCAAGGGCGGCAAGGACGAGATCTCCTGCGGGCTCGAGCCCACCCATGACCTCGACAACGATCTCCACCTCCGGGTCAAGCACGACGGCGAATGGATCATCCGTGAGAAGCTCCCCAGCGACCTCAAAGGTTCGCTTGCGGGCCAGATCACGCACACCGATTCGTTTCACCTCGAACGAGAGCCCGGTCTTGGCGGTGATCGCGTCCCCGTCGCCCATCAGCTTGCGCACGAGGGTGCCGCCGACGGTTCCCGCGCCCAGGATCCCAATGCCGATTGTTCTCTCCATAGATGAGCGACGATAGTGCCGCTTCGCCGCCTGAATGCTGGCGTCATCATGGACTCCGCAACGTCCTCCCATTCCTTCAGGCGTCGCACTCCCCTGCCGATGGCACTCCATGGGTCGAACTGGCTGGGCAATCAACATTGTGGCGCTGCTCCTTGTGGGGTCGGTCGTCGTCGTGACGACCCAACCCGCCTCTGCCCAGGAGTCGACCGATCCGTCAACGACCACAACGACGATCGATGCATCGGGTACCGTCACGCCACCGGAACCAGAATCCGGGGTGACGGGACCCCAGGACACCGCTCCTGGGTCATCAGATCCCGTCAAGCGGCGCCAGGTCACCAAGCGGTTGGTCTTCCCCGTGGTTGGTGCATCGTATTTCTACGCTGGGTTCGGAGGATGCAGGGACAACTGCACACGGGAACACCAAGGCATCGACATCATGACGAGTGGCTGGCGTGGTCTGCCGGTGGTCGCTGCCAAGGACGGCACCGTGACCGCCGTCACCTACGACACGGGGAACGCCGGCTGCTCCGTCCACATCCGCCACCGGGATCGTTGGGAGACCCGGTACCTCCACCTCAACAACGACGTTCCCGGCACGGATGAGATCGGGGCCCCCTGCCCGGCCCCCGGGATCGAACCGGGGGTGGAGGTGAAAGCAGGCCAGATCATCGGGTACATCGGGGACAGCGGGAACGCAGAGGCACGACCACCCCACCTGCATTTCGAGCTTCGCACCCCAAGGGGCGAGGCCGTCGATCCGTACCGCTCGCTGAGAAGGGCGGATCGGATCCTCTTCGAATGGCTTCCACAGGACTTCAGCGCCACAACCCTTGCGATCTCCCAGAGCCACGAATCGGACCCGTCAGCAACCATCGTTGTTCTCGTCGCCGATGAAGCGGCGGCCCTCACATCAAGCGAGGTGGCTGAGCTCCGCCTCCCGGCACCGCTCATCGCCGTTGATCGTCTCAACCCCGATCCTGCACTCATCGAGATCGGTCGGCTCAACGCCCAGAGCATCATCATCATGTCCAACTCCGACGTACGCTGGCTCCACGATCTGCTCGTCGATCGGGCACCGATCATCGACACCGTGGCGTTCCCACCCACCTGGCGCCACCGCGACCCGGATGTGGTGGAGTGGGGGTACTCCTGGTCGGACCAAGGCATCACCGACTCCTTTGCAACCATCATCACCGGGAGGGTCGACTCGATCCGGTCATCCCACACCGAGGCCTTCGAGACGTTTGCGACCCACCACTGGTCGATCGTGCTGGCGTCCGATGTCCCGGCTGCCACATCCATCGGGGTCAGCTCCACCACCTCCCCGGAGCCAGGCGATGACCAGACGCAGTACTGGTGGGCAACGGGTGATGGGTGGATCGGAACCGACTCCCTGTTCCCCGTGCCAGAACGCGGGTACGCACATGTGACCGAACGCAGGGCGACCCCTTGGACCCTCACCTTCCTTGGCTCCCTCAGCGGGAGCGAACCGATGCCCCTGTGGCGAACCGATTGACCGTGACCGCTACGTTGGACGTCCGACGTCCTTGGTGAGCAGATCCTCGAACGACTCCCGTTCCACCACCGTCCGGGCGTCTCCATTCCGAACGAACACGACGGCAGGGCGCAGCACCTTGTTGTAGTTCGACCACATGGAGTGTCCGTAGGCACCCGTCACGGGGGTACACACAATGTCACCGACGACGGTTCCTGACGGAAGCGCCCCATCCTTGACGATGAAGTCGCCGCTCTCGCAGTGCTTGCCGACAATCGTCACGGCACGGTCCCGTTCCGCCTCGACGTCCCTTGCAAGGAACGCCTCATACCCGCTCCCGTAGAGGACCGGCCTTGGGTTGTCTGACATCCCCCCATCAACCGCGACGTACGTCCGCACACCGGGGATCTCCTTGATCGTCCCGACGGTGTACGCGGTGATCGCTGCTGAGGCAACGATGGCACGACCCGGCTCGGCGGAGAGTCGTGCCGTGACCCCCTCAGCAGCGGCGGCCTCCCGGACCACGGTTGCCCACTCCGTCATCGTCGGTGCCTCCTCCCCCGCCACATACGCAACTCCGAGACCCCCGCCGATGGAGACCTCGGCTGCCCCGGATGCGTTGAGGAATGGGGCGATTGCCGACATCGCTTTCCGGTACGAGGCAACATCAAACACCTGGCTGCCGATGTGGGCGTGAACCCCGAGATACCTCATCGCATCAGACGAGGACGCACGTTCAATGGCCCGTTGTGCGATGCCATCGGTGAGGGGAAACCCGAACTTGGAGTCGGCGATCCCCGTTTGGAGATACTCATGGGTGTGGGCCGCGATCCCCGGATTGATCCGCACCAACACCTGCGGGGCCGGGAACCCGCTGTGGACGATTCGTTCAATACGATCCATCTCATCGAACGAATCGATCACGATCCTCCCGACGCCCTCAACGAGCGCCATCGTGATCTCCGCATCGGACTTGTTGTTGCCGTGCATGACGATCCGCTCCCCGGGAACACCCGCTGCACGGGCGACGTACAACTCCCCGCCCGTTGCCACGTCGATGCACATGCCGGCCTCGAACGCGATTCGCGCCATCGCAGTGCACAGGAACGCCTTGGAGGCGTACGCAACCCCCTCGCCGAAGGACGCGACCGCCTCGGCACACCGATCGATGAGCTGCTGCTCGTCGTAGATGAACAGCGGCGTGCCGAACCCACGCGCCAGGTCCACCACAT
>CAZULI010000181.1:0-3662 GCA_964621095.1 uncultured Acidimicrobiaceae bacterium
CAATTGTTTCCAACGTGAGCTGGCGGGCAAGGGTGCCGCAGATCCCGAGATGGGGGGGCGCACCGTGAAAAAGGTCCTTGGCACCGAGAGAAGTGGCCAACGGCGCGCCTATCTGTTGGGCGAGCCGCGCCAGCGCAGCGCGAGCGCTGGGAGAGGATGCACCTCTCCCAGCCAAGATCAGGGGTCGCCTTGCGGTCGCTATCACGCCGACGGCGTGGTCGAGAGCGGATGGATCGGGCTGGACTGCCTGAGGAACGAGATGGCGCGGCTTTGTCGGGTGATACTCCACCTCCGCCCATTGGTACTCCACGGGAACGTTCAGAACAACAGGGCGACGTTCATGCAAGGCACGCCAAACTGCTGTGGAGATGTCCTGGATGACGGTCTCGGGCGATCGGACGGCCTCGTAGCCAGCGCCAGTTGCTTGCACGATCTCCCGTTGAGAGACATTCTGGAAGTTCTCACGATCATGCCTTGGCGTGTCCCCAGCAATGAGGAGAATGGGGACCCCACCCTTGACGCTCTCGATCAGTGCTGTGACCGTATTGCTCAACCCAGGTCCATGCGTCACCGCAGCAACACCCAATTCTGATGTTGTGCACGCGTAGCCGTTTGCCGCCAGGACCGCTCCGCACTCGTGGGCGACAGCAATGTAGTTGCCTCCGACGCTGCGCTGGAAGCTCTCCATCATGTGGAGATTGCCGTCCCCGAGAACACCAAAAATGGTGTTGATCCCCTGGTCAGCCAGTGTTCTGGCGAATGCCTCATGGAATAGCATGTCTCTCCGGGTCAGTCGCCTGTGGGTCGCCCAGTCTAAAGCCAGTGAAGGACCCGTTCATCCGCAACACACGCATGGACACGGTCGAAGTACGATGCGATTCGGATCCGTGATTCGAAGGTTCGGAGGACTCAGGAGTTGTGAGACGACTGCTGGGCTGCTGAGATTGTTCCGAGCGACAGGCCGACGGCCGTCGATATGACGGCCTGGCGGTTGCGCTGTCTCGATGAATACTCGAGTTGGTCGACCACCGTGTGGTGGAGTTCGTCACCGGTTCGTGGTTGCCGGTGGAGCGGGTTTTCGGTGCTCAAACCCCACCGCTTCCTGGACTCGGCCGGCGAGATCCAACATCGGGTAGTCGGCACCGATGGCACCCACCATCTGAACCGAGATGGGAAGCCCGCTACGTTCGTCGTATGCCACGGGAAAGCTGACCGCCGGATGACCGGTCAGGTTGAACGGAGCGAGTGGACGGATCAACGAGAGGTCACGCGGGGCGAGGCGCCCGTCGTCAAGTGTCACTTCAGTGTCCGTCACCGGAGGAGGAAAGATGATCTGGGCGGGCGTCAGAATGGTGTTGCAGCCCGCCAACGTGTTCGCGACAGTGTCCGTGAAGGCTTTGCGGAGCCAGGTCGCGTCGACATAATCGGCGGCCGTGAAGGTGGCCGACAGGTCGAGGTAGGCGACGACATCCGGCTGATACTCGTCGCGGCGCGTCTCGTACCAGCGACGGTGATAGCTCAGGGCTTCACCGCCAAGGACTACCAGGCACGCGGCCACCAGATCGTCGGGTTCGCCCAAGGATCGTTCCTCGATTCGGGCACCTGCATCACTCAACTGGTCCACAACCCGGCTGAACGCCGTTCGGATCGGTGCCTCGAATCGCCGAGTCAGCTCATGCCATACCACGATCGTTGCGTCGGAGATCTCCTCCGACTCCGGTTCTGGAGCTGGTCGTCCCGTCATGGCTCCCAACAACGAGCGGCAATCTTCGATGCTGGCGGCGATCGGACCCACCGTGTCGAGGCTCCATGCGAGGCCGACAACCCCCTGGTTGCTGATGAGACCGGTGGAAGGTTTGAGGCCGACCGCGCCACACATGGCCGCGGGCTCCCGGATGGAGCCGCCGGTGTCGGTGCCCACCGCGGCCCGGACGATTCCGGCGCCGACCATGGCGGCCGATCCGCCCGATGATCCGCCAGGCATCCGGTTGATGTCGTAGGGGTTACGGGTCGGAGGTGTCAACGCACCGAATGCGAACTCGTGTGTATTGGTCTTGGCAATGACAATCGCGCCCGAGTCCAGCAGCGACTCGACCACCGGTGCATCGGTGACGGCGATATTGTCTCTGAGGAAACGAGAGCCAGCGGTGGTCGGCAAGCCGGCGACGTCAATGATGTCTTTGACCCCGATCGGTATGCCATGGAGTGGACCCCGGTCATGGCCTCGACTCAGTTCCTCGGCAGCCCGCTGAGCTGCAGCCCGGGCCTCCTCAGCGCAGATATGGACGGTACAACGGAGCGCCGGTTCCCACCGATCGAGCGAGGCGAGGGCATCCTCGATGAGGTCTCGCGGGTCAAGCTGTCCCGTTCGTAGTGCCCTTCCGGTAGCGGCTATGTCGGTCGTCACAAGACGGCTCGGTTCACTGCATTGAGGGGAAGCCGCGCTGTCGCTTTCTGGAACCGATCGAGGAGCAGCGCGGGGTTGAGGATCGGGTCGTCCTGAAACGGCTGAACTCCGACTGGGTGGTCGCTCATTGGTTCACTGTCTCTCTCTCAAACACGTGACCGAGACTAGCGGCACAGTGGTTGGTCCGATGGGACGCTGCCGTTTGAGGCCGTTGATTCCCGAGGAGTCAGCCCTGAACAGTGTGGCCGGACGGACGGCGAGGTCGTTGAGCCGCTCCTCGTTGAGCTTGATGTTGAGGAGGGGGTGACCGCCTTGTCATGTGGCTCCATGACGCCGCCCCCGGAGCCGAGGTACCTGGGTGACGGCCGGCCACCCGCCGCCCCGTCCTGGCAAAGGTGGCAGTCCAACGACCGTATAGAATTCGTGGTGCATTTGATCATCCCGACGATGTGTCGAAGCCCTGGAACTGGGTGAACGTTCAAAGTCCTGAGCAACCGAGGAGCATGCCCATGATGAATATTCTTGTCCTTGGAGCTGGCGCTGTCGGTGGAACCTTGGGTGGCTATCTGGCGCGTGCAGGCCGTTCCGTTACGATTGCCGATCCCTGGGCTCGTCAGATTGAGACGGTTCGGGCGCACGGAGTGAGAGTTCAAAGCCCTGATGAGGAGTTCCAGGTCGAGGTTCCCGTACTGCATATCGACGAACTGCCCAAGCTGGGCCATTCACCGGACGTATTGATCATCGCAACCAAGGCCTATGACACCGAGTGGGCGTACAAGCTGGCTCGCGAGTATCTCGGTGAGAACTCCGTGGTCTTGTCTGCACAGAATGGGGTTGTCGAGGAACTGTTGCCGCGGTACGCCGATATGTCCAAGGTCTTGGGTTGTGTCGTCAACTTTGCAGCTGAGTGCTTTGAGCCAGGGTTTGTTCGCAGGACAATGACCGGCGGGTGGCCGTCCCTGACTGTTGGAGAGCTGGATGGCAAGATGACGTCCCGTTTGGCGGACATCGCGGCGCTCCTTGAGCCTGTCGGGCAGATCATCTCCACCGACAACATACGCGGACATCTCTGGTCAAAGCTCGTCCTCAACACCATGACGAACGGCACGGGCGCCCTCACCGGAGCGACCACAAAAACACTCTGGGGGGATACAGAGCAGTATGTCCCGGTCGCGGTCGCGTCCGGGTCAGAAACCGCAGCGGTTGCCAACGCACTCGGAGTCCGTTTGGAACCAGCCTTTGGTCGCGTCGATGC
>CAZULI010000182.1:0-3643 GCA_964621095.1 uncultured Acidimicrobiaceae bacterium
CGTGGAACCGGTGTGTCCTCTGATGTGGAGTCGACGATCGTCCCGCAGTTGCTCAGTGAGCTCGACGGTGTGGAATCCCTCCGGAACGTGATTGTGATCGGTGCGTCCAACCGAGAGGACCTCATCGACCCGGCCATCCTTCGTCCGGGTCGACTTGATGTGAAGATCAAGATCGAACGACCGACCAGGGAGGCGGCCCGTCGCATTTTTGCGATCTACTTCGCCCAGGGGTTGCCGTTTGATGCGGGGGAGGTTGCGGCAGCCGGTTCCGAGGAAGCGTTCATCGATCGGGTGATCGAGGCGTCCGTGGAGGCGATGTACAGCGAGTCCAAGGAGAACCGTTTCCTTGAGGTCACGTACGCAAACGGTGACCGCGAAGAGTTGTACTTCAAGGATTTTGCGTCGGGCGCCATGATCGAGAACATCGTCCGGCGGGCCAAGAAGGACGCCATCAAGCGGGAGATCGAGGAGGGCACCAGCGGTCTCAAGATCGCCGACATGTTGGCGGCGATCACGCAGGAGTTCAAGGAGCAGGAGGACCTCCCCAACACCACGAACCCTGATGACTGGGCCCGGATCTCAGGCAAGAAGGGGGAGCGGATCGTGTATGTCCGCACCCTCATCGAGGGCAGCGGCGAGCAACGTACGATTGAAACCGCGTCGCCTGGCCAGTACTTGTAACTCGTGGCCATTCAACCCATCATCGGGACCGAGGTCGAGTACGGCATCACCGTCACCAATGACGGTGCGTTCAACCCGGTGACCGCGTCTGGCCTCGTGGTGAACGCGTACGCCAGCGATGGCCGGGGGAGGATCCGGTGGTCCTATGACAACGAAACCCCTGGGCGGGATGCCCGGGGGTTCAATGTCGGGATGGCGCCGATCGATGAAACCGATTCGGGGCTGATCAACGCGGTCCTGCTCAACGGTGCCCGCCTCTACGTCGACCACGCACACCCTGAGTACGCGACCCCCGAGTGTGCTGACCCTCTGGAAGCCACCCTGTACGACAAAGCAGGGGAGGTTGTGATGCATCAGGCAGCAACCAAGGCGACGGCGCTCCTTCCTGAGGGACAACGTCTGCTCCTGCACAAGAACAACTCCGATGGGAAAGGCAACTCCTACGGCTCCCACGAGAACTACTTGCTGTCTCGGTCCGTTCCCTTTGGGGCGATCGTCCAACATCTCACGGCGTTCCTGGTCACCCGCCAAATATTCACTGGTTCGGGAAAGGTCGGGACAGAACATGGGCGATCCCATGTCGAGTACCAGATCTCCCAGCGTGCCGATTTCTTCGAGGAGGAGATCGGGTTGGAGACCACCATCAAGCGGTCCATCATCAATACCCGGGACGAACCTCACGCCGACACCCTCAAGTACCGAAGACTCCATGTCATCATCGGGGACGCAACCCAATCAGAGATCCAGACGTTCGTCAAGCTCGGTGCGGCGTCGCTCATGGTGATGGCCCTCGAGGACGGGATGCTTGGTGACCCGATCGTGCTCAGCGATCCGGTTCGCGCGGTCACCCAGATCAGCCATGACCCATCCTTGCAACAACGGGTGAGGCTTGCCAACGGCGATGAGGCAACGGCGCTTGAGCTCCAGCGCCACTACTTCGACCTCGCAGAGCAGTACGTTCGCACCCATGATCTGGCCCCTGCGTACAAACAGGTGGTCGAGGAGTGGCGGAGCCTCCTCAGCGACATCGAAGACGGGTATGAAGCCGTCGCCGATCGGCTTGATTGGGCGGCGAAACTCGCGACCATCGAGGGGTACCGTCGGCGGGACTCCCTTGCCTGGGACGATCCCAAGCTCTCCCTGGTCGACCTCCAATTCCATGATGTCGATCCTGGGAAGGGCCTCTACCAGCGCCTGGTGCAGGCGGGACGCATCCGCCGCCTGTTCAGCGACGCCGAGGTCAACGAGGCGATCCACAAGGCGCCCGAATCGACACGCGCCTATTTCCGGGGGGAGTGTCTCCGCCGGTACGGATCCTCGGTTGTGGCTGCCAACTGGGACTCACTGGTGCTCAACACCGGTGAATCGACGTTGGTGCGTCTCCCTATGATGGAACCCCGAAGGGGAACCAGGGAGCTTGTCGAGGACCTTTTTGCCGCAAGCCCGGATGCCGCAACGCTCATCCACAATATCGGAGGTAGCCATGAGTGACAGAGAGAGAGCGCAGAAACGCTCGGCCGAGGAATCAGCCGAGGTCTCCCATGACGCGGTGACAAACCAGGGGGAGGAGATCGCCGACAAGATCGATGATCTCCTTGATGAGATCGACTCGGTTCTCGAGGAGAACGCTGAGGAGTTCATCAAGAACTACGTCCAGAAGGGCGGACAGTGAGCCACCCCTTCCTTGACCCGTTGCATCTCGGTGAACCGACCGCTGATGCCTCCTTCCTCTCAGTCCTCCAACACCGCGGGGTCGAACCCCGCTGGGACACCGTTGCAGTGCCAGGGATCGCCGTGCCTGAGGCAACGACCGTGCTCGCCCTGACCTGGGCTGACGGTGTGGTCATGGCAGGTGATCGGCGGGCGACCGCAGGAAACGTGATCGCCCACACGAGGGTGCGAAAGGTGTACGAGGCCGATCGTCACTCAGCCGTTGCGATTTCGGGAACCGCTGGGATGGCGGTCGAGCTCATCAAACTGTTCCGTACCGAGCTTGAACACTACGAGAAGATCGAGGGGGCGTGTCTGAGCCTTGAGGGGAAGGCGAACTTCCTTGCTCGGATGATCCGGGGGAACCTCTCCCTCGCGTTCCAAGGTCTCGTCGTCATCCCCCTCTTTTGCGGATACGACACGAAGGAGGGCATCGGGCGGCTCTTTTCATACGATGTGATTGGTGGCCGGTACGACGAACTCAACTACGCCACCACCGGTTCTGGAGGTGGTGAGGCACGCTCCTTCCTCAAAGGTGTGTGGCGGGAGGACATGAACAAGGAGGAGGCGCTCGCCGCGGCGGTCGAGGCGCTCATCGCCGCCGCCGAGGAGGATGCTGCCACGGGTGGGCCGGACCTCAAACGGGGGATCTACCCCAACGTGTTGGTGGTCACGGCCGACGGTGTCGAGGAAATCGATGACGACGTGCTCGCAACCATTGCGGCACCGATCGTGGAGGATCGCCCATGAGCATGCCGTTCTATGTTCCGCCGGAGCAACTGGTCAAGGACCGGGCGGATTTCGCCCGCAAGGGGATCAGTCGGGGGAGGCCCATCGTTGTCGTGCAACTCGATGACGGCATCCTCCTCATCGGGGAGAACAACTCCCCGTCGCTGCGCAAGATCGGTGAGGTGTACGACCGAATCGCATTCGCGGGTGTGGGTCGGTTCAACGAGTTCGAGACGCTCCGTGTCGCCGGTGTCCGGTACGCCGATCTCAAGGGGTACTCGTACTCACGAGCAGACGTCACCGGCAAGGGGCTGGCGAACGCGTACTCCCAAACGCTTGGCCAGGTGTTCAGCCATGAGGTCAAACCGTACGAGGTCGACATCATTGTCGCCGAACTCGGGTCAACCAAGGAGGAGGACAGCATCTATCGGATCCAGTTCGATGGAACGCTGCGCGATGCAAAGGGGTTTGCGGTCCTTGGTGGCTTCGTTGAGGAGATCAGCACCTCCCTTGAGGGGGCTCT
>CAZULI010000183.1:0-3642 GCA_964621095.1 uncultured Acidimicrobiaceae bacterium
ACGACCGCGCATCTGAACCTTGAACGATGAGAACGTCCCGTTCAAGCGGCATCGCCGTCACGGTGGCTTGATCCATGCGGAAAGGGTAGATGAACCAATCAGGATCGTCGACGGCGATCACCCTACTGGGCAGCGGGGACCCGTTGCGGGATCCCCTTGGTCGGCACCGCTGCTGCCATGGCTCCACCAAAGATGACCAGGCCAACACCGAACCACGTCAACACACTCGGTGTCTCATTGAGAAAGATCATCGCCCAGATCACCGCAGATGCCGGATCGAGGTACGAGATGGTGCTCACCGTGGCGATCGGGATGAGCCGATAGGTTTCCCAGTAGAGAAACCCGGTGAGGCCGGTGAACACGACCCCAAGCACCACAAAGTTGATCAGCTGATCCGGATGCGTTGTCAGGGCTCCGTACGTCGCAGGGGCAAGCGCCACCGAAGCGACCGTCAGTTCGCCAATCGACATGGTCAGACCCCGGAGATCCCTCACGGCTGGATAGCCAACGATCATGAGTGCGGTGAAGAGGGCACCGGCGATACCTGCAAGGAGGAGCCCCTTGACCGAAGCGCCACCGTCGCCGCTCATTGACCATGGTTGGACGACCATGACGGTTCCGGTCGCAGCAACCGCGAGCGAGATCCAGATTCGTCGGGGTACGACCTGACCGAGCAGTGGTCCGGCCAGGATGGACGCAACGATCGGTCCGATGTACACAACCGAGAGCGCGATGGCAACCGTCGTGACCTTCACCGACGCGAAGAACGTGATCCAGTGCGTGGCAAGGAGAAGACCGGATACGACGAGGCGTCCTCGATGCACGGGGGGAAACCGGAGTCGGCCAGCCGCGGCTGCACCGATGATCAGCGCGATCGCCCCGAACGTGACCCTGACTCCCACCAGGCCGGCAGAGGAGACGTCGCTCCTGACAAAGAGGGGGACGGCTCCCCAGGCAATCGCAACCCCGGCAAGCACCAGGGACGCCATGAGGGGGGAGAGTCGGGAATCGGACATCGTGGAACGGTATCGCCGCGGCGCTGCGTTGGGTTCCGTGCTCACCTACATGGGTGATTCGGAGCGTCCCATGTCAGCGAAGAGGGTGAACTCGGGAAGGAACGTCAGGTCAACCTTGCCCACACCACCCTGACGATGCTTGGCAATGACCACCTCGGCCACACCCTTTGATTCGGTTCTGTCAGGGTGGTAGTACTCGTCACGGTAGATGAACATCACGACATCGGCGTCCTGTTCGACGGCACCGGATTCCCGCAGGTCACCAAGGCGTGGGCGTTTGTCCTCGCGTGCCTCGACCCCTCGGTTGAGCTGTGACAGGGCGATGATCGGAACGTGGAGCTCCCTGGCGAGGTTCTTGAGGGATCGGGAGATCACCGCGATCTCCTGCTGACGATTCTCCTGACCTGATCCGTTCATGAGCTGGAGATAGTCGACAACGACCAGATCGAGACCCGGCTTCCGTCTCAGTCTCCGACACTTGGCCCTGATCTCGGTCACGGTCAGCCCGGCTGAGTCGTCAACAAAGATGTTCTGTTTGTAGAGGGCCCCCGCCGCGTTGGAGAGTTTGGTGAAATCCCCTTCCGTGAGCTTTCCGGTACGGAGTCGCTGCGAGTCGATCCGACCCCGTGAACAGAGCATGCGGGTGACAACCTCCTCCCGACTCATCTCAAGGGAGAAGATGGCAACGGTCCTGCCGCCAAGCGCCACATTCTGGGCGATATTGAACGCCAGGGATGTCTTGCCCATACCGGGCCGGGCCGCGATGATCAAGAGGTTGGTGGGGTGGAGCCCGGCCAACTTGCGGTCAAGATCACGGAAGCCGGTTGACGTTCCGGTGACATCGGACCCGCTTCGTTGCAGCTCCTCCGCCTTCTCGATCGCGGGACCAAGGAGATCATCGATCGGTTGGAGGCCGTCCCCGACCCGACGCTCAGCAACCGCAAACACGGCCTGTTCTGCTTGGTCGATGACCTCCTCGATCGGTTCCGCCGTCTTCGTGGCGAGTACACCGATCTCCCCACCGACCCGCATCAGCCGTCGACGGAGCGCGTGCTCCTCGACGATCGCTGCGTAGTACTCGATGTTGGAGGTTGCCGGAACCGCATCGATGAGATTGGTGAGGAACTCGATGCCACCGATTCGCTCGAGGGTGCCGTCACGTCGGAGACCCTCGGACACCGTGACGGCATCAATTGGTTCGTTTGCATCAAACAGGCCTTGGACGACCTCGAAGACCTGCTGGTGGGCCGGCTGATAGAAATCCTCGGCGTGGAGTTTCTCGAGTGCGATGTTGGCGGCCTCGGAGGAGAGGAGCACGGCACCAAGCACCGACATCTCGGCGTCGGAACTGTGGGGCGGGACCCGAGGGCCGCCTCGATTTGTGTGCGTGTCCAAGACAGACGTCACGCGTCCTCCTCGTTGGTTGCCGTCCATGCACTCACTCCATCATGACGATCGGGTATGACAGAAGATGACATCCCGACCTCGGCGCTTGCACGTGGGTTGTGCCAACGAGTGCGAGTGTATGGAACGAACGCGCCACCGAAGTAGCGTTTACGCGCCTTACTTTTCGCACTCACGGTTGTTTGTCGCGCCCTGCGACGCCCCGTTTACCGCGCCAGTCGCACGCCGACCAGCGCCGATCCCAGCACCACGGCGTGAGGGCCATGCCTGCTGGCGTCTACGCGGGGATGACATCCAACGTGATGCTCACTTCGACCTCAGCGTGGGGGCGGAGGGTCACTTCGTGCAGACCGATCTCCTTGATGGGCCGGTCGATGACAACCATGGACTTGTCGATCTCGATCCCCGTGAACTTGCCCACGGCGGCGACAATATCGGTTGCTCCGATCGAACCGAAGAGGTTGCCTGCATCACCGGCGCGAGCCGCCACGACGACACGGGTCTGCGACAGCGCCGTACCAAGCGCCTGGGCGGACTCGAGTGCCTGCCGCTCCGCCTCGATGCGTGCGATGCGCATCTCCTCTGCCTGGCGCAACGCACCTGGCGATGCCTTGACAGCGAACTTCCTCGGGACGAGGTAGTTGCGGGCGTACCCGTCAGAGACATCAACAACATCGCCCTTGGCTCCAAGCGCTTCAACCGGCTGTGTGAGTATGACCTTCATGACCACTACCTCGTCTGGGTGTAGGGAAGCAACGCCATCTCACGAGCGTTCTTGATCGCCATCGCGACCTCCCGCTGCCTCTTGGGGGTCAACCCCGTGACGCGCCGTGAGCGGATCTTGCCTCGGTCGGACATGAACTTGCGGAGAAGCGCGATGTCCTTGTAGTCAACGACGTCCTCCTCTTTGAACTCGTGGACGACACGCTTCTTCTTGGCGTTGAGCTCGGGACGTCTCCGCCGCTTCTGTTGGTTCTTGGGACTCGCCATGAAACCTCTCCTTGGTATCAAACTGAACTATGGGAAAACTCTGGTCGGGGTGCTGGTCAGAACGGAGCCTCATCGGGGCTGTAGTCGTCGCGGGCCACCGGTGCGGGTGGAACACTCCCGCCGCCGTAGTTCCCCCCGCCTCCATCTGCACGGGGCGTCCTCGTCACCTGGGCGGTTGCCCACCGAAGTGATGGTCCGATCTCATCAATCACCACCTCGATGTCGTACCGTT
>CAZULI010000184.1:0-3628 GCA_964621095.1 uncultured Acidimicrobiaceae bacterium
CCCGGATCCTGGTACACACCGACGGTGAGTTTGATGGTGGCACCAGCCGAGACCCACTCACCAGACGCAGGGTCCTGTGCCAGAACGACGTTGTTCTTGCCGGGATCGTCGACAAACCCGGTGTTCTTGGCAGCTTTCAGACCCATTCCATCGAGGAGCGCAAGGGCATCGTCCCAGGTCTTGTTGATCAAGGAGGGCAACTTGACCGGACACTTGACCGGTTCACCCGTGATCTCGCATGGGTGGACGGTGTACAGCTGAGACAGGGGTCGGTAGCGCCATACGAGCTGCATGTCGACCTCCTGGGAACCGTCGGGGTGGGTCACGAGCCGGTCGACCCGAACGAGGAATCCGTTGGTCCCCGAGCGCTCCCTGCGACGCTCGCCCGGATCGACTTCGCCGAGGGTGTCAGCCACCAGCTCCTCTTCGAACTCGACAATCGCTTCCTTTTCGTGGGTCACATCGGTGCACTTCAACCCACCATTGTCCCCGTACATGCGCACCGTGACAGAGTCCTTGGTGTACGCCGTCTTGATGATCACCGGAGCGCTCGTGTTGTTGCGGAACTTCACATCGGGACTCGGCACACCGAGCGTTGCCTCCCGACCCATCGGATACCGGTCGAAGTACAACGAGTGGGGCTGGTGCTCGACGTCTTCGAGACATGAGAAGAACACGGCATTGAAGAAGGTGGTCGCGAACTGGCTGACACCGCCACCGATGTTGGCTGGATGGTCGCAACAGTAGGGGACGCCATTGATGATCGCACCAGCAGCGATGTACCCCTTTGCCTCGGTCCGCGGTCCCACAAAGCCGTTGAGCGACCAGGTCTCGCCTGGCATGACGATGGCGCCATCGACGTCATCAGCGATCTGGTGGATGTTGACGACACGATCCTCCCCGGCTCGATATTTGGTTGTGAAGCCACCGAGCGGTTTCAGTTTGGTGAAGGCTTGGGCTGCCTCTGTCGTGAGCTTCGGCTCAGCACCGACGACGAGGGGAAACTCGCCTTCGCCCGAACCGAGCGCAGCGGTCTTCATTGCCACCATCAAACCCTCGACGTCAAGAAGCGTGCCCGACCGGCCGGGGATGATCGTGATCGCATCGGTGTTGAAGTTCACATCCACTCGGGCGTTCACTGGTTGGATCTCGTACTCGCTCCTGCGGGGTTCAAGGATCGCCAGAACGACGTCCGGGTCGAACCGGGTGATCATTTCGGTGCCGTCCTCAGACACCTCGGCAATGGCGGCAGAGGCAAGCTCCTCGGGGGTGAAGGTGACCCGGAATCCGACATCCGAGGAGATGAGGTGGATTGGATCGTTGATCATCTCGGTGAGCTCTGCCGCGGCGGCATCGATCTGGCTGCTCGTCAGTGTCGGATCAATGGTCACAATCGGAACCACAACACCGGTCTTGTCGAGGCGGGACATCTCCCGTTCAAGCTGGGTGCGGGCGAAGGCGCGGTCGATACCTTCTCCCCTGGCCGGATACTGGGGTTTCACGACGCCGTCCTCGATGGTGATGGCACCCTCGAACGCCGGATCGGCGATGGCAGCCTTCTCCCATGCCGTGAACACGTTGTCGATCGCTTCATCGTCAAAGACGATGTCGAGTGGGACCTGCTCCTGCTTTGAGAAGGAGATGATCCACGAGATGAACCGTGAAATGGGGCCACCTGTCTTGCGGGCCGTGGTCGCTGCTGTGATCGCAGACGGCACGTCGGCCTGGAGTCCGATCTCGACGGGGTTGAGTTCGAAGGTTGAGTCGGCCACGTGGAAGACACCTTTCGATGACCGGAGATCCGCCTCGAACTCTCTCACCGCGACCGTGGCGTCCGCTGGATTGAGGCCACCCACCATCACATCGGCGACCATCACGTTGCGTGCGATGGTATCCCCCGACGAGGCACCGTCAAGGCGGTAGATACCAAGGGGCAGCAGCAGAATGGCGATCGGAACCGCTATGAAGAGGGGTTTTCGGAGGTTCATATGTGGTTTCGATGGGGGGTGTTGCGGGTACGGCGAGTGTAGGAATGACACTCGATAACGTGAGCCATCTGGTCGTGGACGCGGTGGATCACTCGGAGGGAGGAACAGCAGGCGTGTTGTCGACCTTGATCGTGACGGGGGTTCCCGGCTTGGGGTAGCCACCAGTATTGGTTTGGCTCACCACGCGGTCGGCTTCACCCGGATCATCGACGTAGACAACCGTCACGGTATGACCTGCCGCTGTGATTGCTGCTCGTGCGGCGCTCTCGGTCATACCGACCACATTCGGCACCGGTTGTGGACAGTTGCCGTTGCCACCGACCCTCGGGTCACACGGATGCAACAGGATCACGTTCTTCTCGCCGCGGTAGCGCCAATGGAACGGTTCCCGTTTGATCTCTTTCCCTTGGGCGTCGCGGAACACCCTCGTGACGGTGACGGACCAGCCGGGTGAACCCTTCGACTTGACCTTCTCCTCATGGGGTGCGACGAACACGTCCGGATCGGTTCGGTATTCCACGACGGGGGTGGTCTGGCCACTGCGTTCGGAGCGTTCCGAGTCGCATGTGATGCCGCCGTTGTTCCCGAAGAAGGTGACCGTGATGGAGCGCTTTGTATGGCTGGTCTTGATGATGACGGGTGCGTTCGTGTTGTTGCGGAACTTCACATCAGGGGACGGGTACCCCAACGTGGCCTCTCGTCCCTCGGGGTACTTCGAGAAGTAGATGCTGTGGGGTTGGTGCTGGACATCCTCATAGCAGCCGAAGAAGATGGCGTTGAAGATCGTGGTGCCGAACTGGCTGACACCACCACCGACGTTCACGGCGTCATCCTCGCAGGAGAGTTCGCCGCTCACGATGGCACAGTCGTACAGGTACCCCTTCTCGAGGGTTCGCTGACCGATCACTTCGTTGACGGAGAACACCTCGCCGGGCATGACCATGTAGCCATCAATGGTGTCTGCCATGAGATCGATGTTGTGGGCTCGGTTCACGCCAGGTTTGTAGGTGGTGAACTCCGAGACCTCGTAGAGCTCGCCGTACGCAAGAGCGTCCTCGGTGGAGAACTCAGGCTCAGCGGTGAACTGGAGTTCCAGTTCACCCGTACCGTCACCGAGCGCTGCTGCCTGCACCGCCTCGACGATGAGGTCGACATCGAGCCGGGTTCCCATCTTGGAAGGAATCAGCTCGATCACGTCATTCTTCGGGAGGCCCTCGACGCCTGCCTGGGGGCTGTCCGTGATCCGGTAGTTGTCTGGCAGGTCCTCAAAATCATCGACCATGGTGAAGTCCCAGTGGGCATCAACCGGCTCAATCTCAAGATTCGGACGCTCAGCCTCGGCAAGGGGGATGATGACTGCCGGATCGATCAAGAACTCAATCGTTGCGTTGGCGTCCTTCATCTTCACGATGTCGACATTGAGGGCTTCGGCCATGGAAGCAGGGGTCACCTCAAACGTGAAACCGTACTCCTCGTTTGACAGGATCACCCCGCGGTCGATGATCTGTTGGGCGCGTGCGCCGGCAGCATCAAGATCCTCGTTGGTGAGGGTTGGTTCGCTGTCGATGATCGGGAGGACGACGGTGTCCGCTGACCCGGCCAAGACGGCGTCGGTCACCAATGCGGTGGCTTGGACGCGA
>CAZULI010000185.1:0-3593 GCA_964621095.1 uncultured Acidimicrobiaceae bacterium
GATGAGTTCCTCATGAACGATCTTGATGACCTGCTGGCCGGGGGCGAGGCTCTTGGAGACCTCAGCACCAACTGCCCGTTCCTTGACACGGGCAATGAACGTCTTGACCACATTGAGGTTGACGTCGGCTTCAAGGAGGGCGATGCGCACTTCCCGCAGGGCGGCATCGACGTCTTCTGGTGACAGGCGCCCTTTGGAGCGGAGCCTTCCGAAAACGTCGCCAAGTCGGTGGCTGAGCGCATCAAACATCAACGACGAGTGTACGGAACCCGCGCCGACATCTCACTGTTGGATGGTGCCGCTCGGTTCAGGGATCCTGCCTACACCGCCCGGCAACGGCAGGTGAGCATCGCTGACCCGAGTCGGGTATCGTCGGATCATGAATCTCACCGTCATTGATCATCCACTCACCCGCCACTATCTCACCATTCTCCGGGACAAGAACACACCTCCGCCGCGATTCCGGGAGGCCGCCAAGGGGTTGACCCATACGCTGGTGCTTGAGGCGACACGGCAGATCCCCCTTGAGGAGTTCGAGGTGGAGACCCCCATGGAGGTCACCACCGGGTACCGCGTCTCAAACGTGGTGGCGGTCCCCGTCCTTCGTGCGGGTCTTGGCATGCTCAACGCGGTGCTTGAGACGATCCCAAACGTCAAGGTGGGGTTTGCCGGCGTTGCCCGCGACGAGGAGACCGCACTCCCCCAGGAGTATTACTCGAAACTCCCCGACCTCTCGAACGCCACCGTCCTCATCTGTGAACCAATGCTTGCAACGGGCGGCTCCTTGTCGTGGGCGGTGGACAAGGTGAAGTCCTCGGGGGCGAAGAACGTCACGGCTCTCTGTGTGGTCACCGCACCCACGGGGGTCGCAAAAATGTACGAGGACCATCCTGACGTCCGCATCATCACGGCGGCCCATGACCGTGAGTTGAACGAGCAGTACTACATCGTCCCTGGTCTCGGGGACATGGGGGACCGCCTCTTCGGGACGTCGTGACACCTCCGGCGGACGACAGCTTCACGGAGCGGGTCATCGCCGTGATTGAGGGGATCCCCCATGGAACGGTCATGACGTACGGGGAGATCGCTGCAGAGGCCGGGTATCCGGGTGCGGCACGGGCAGTGGGGAATCTGCTGCGCATGACACCGGGACTTCCGTGGTGGCGCGTCATCGCCACATCGGGGAGACTGGTACCTGACAACGAAGCTGACCATGCTCGACACCTCAGGGCCGAGGGGGTGCGCATCGTGAAAGGCAAGGTCGTGATGACAGGTCACCAATGACGTTCTCCATGGTTGAGCTCATCGGCGCCAAGCGGGATGGCGAGGTCCTTCCGCCAGAAGCGCTGCAGTGGATTGTCGCCGAGTACACGGCGGACCGCATTCCTGACTACCAGATGTCCGCCTTCCTGATGGCGGTGATCTTCCGGGGCATGACGGGTGAGGAACTCGGTCCATGGACCGACGCCATGCTGCATTCCGGTGACGTCCTCGACCTGGCAGCCGTCACCAAGCGGAAGATCGACAAGCACTCCACCGGTGGCGTCGGGGACAAGATCTCGATCCCGCTTGCCCCAATTGTGGCCGCCTGTGGGGTTGCCTTGCCCATGATGTCTGGCCGTGGTCTCGGCCACACGGGAGGCACGCTCGACAAACTGGAGTCGATCCCCGGGTTCACCACCCAGATCTCCCCTGAAGCGTTTGACGACCAGCTCAACGACATCGGCGTCGTGATGGTCGGCCAGACCGAGCGTCTCGTGCCCGCTGATCGTCGGATCTACGCGCTCAGGGATACGAGCGGTACGGTGCCGTCCACCCCATTGATCGCCTCCTCGATCATGTCAAAGAAACTCGCGGAGGACCTCGATGGACTCCTCCTCGATGTCAAGGTTGGCAGCGGTGCCTTCATGAAGACCGTTGCCGACGCACAGGTACTTGCTGAGACCATGGTGGGGATCGGCGCAACCCACCACACACCGGTCACCGCACTCCTGACCAACATGGACCAACCGTTGGGGCGAGCCGTCGGGACTGCACACGAGATCGCAGAATCGGTCGATGTGCTCCGAGGTGAGGGGCCACCCGACACCACCGAGCTCACGACACGCTTCGCCACTGAGATGCTCCTCCTTGCCGGTGGGACGGATCGAGCGGAGGCGGAGGCTGCGGTCACCACCGCCATCACCTCTGGGTCTGCCTACGACGTCTTCCTCAAACTCGTCATTGCGCAAGGCGGTGATCCGGCCACCATCGAGGACACCGCCCTCCTCCCTTCGGCGCCCAACACCCACACCATCACAGCGGAACGCGACGGGTACGTGGCACGGTGTGACGCCTACGAGATCGGGATGGCATCCGTTCGTCTCGGAGCGGGACGGGCCACCAAGGACGACGATGTTGATCCTGGTGTCGGCCTGATGGTCGATGTGGGAGTGGGAGAGATGGTCACAGCAGGTCAACCGCTTGCCACGGTGAGGTACCGGGCCGAGAACTCCCTTGCCAGTGCACTGAGTGTGCTCAAGAACACGTTTGTCGTCTCCGAAGAACCTGTATCGATTCCTGACCTGATCCTGGGAGAAGTGAAATGAACTACCGTGCGCTTGTCGCTGCTGCAGCATCCATCAGGATGTCCACCGGAGTCGATCGCTATGACGCCGCCATTGTCCTTGGTTCAGGGCTCGGCTCGTACGCAACAGCGTTCAAGGACGGGGTCGAGATCAGGTTCGAGGACATCCCCGGGTTTCCGGTTCCCCGGGTGGCCGGGCACACGGGATCACTGGTATCGGCTCCCATCGGCAACAAGCATGTCCTGTTGTTCTCTGGCAGGGTCCACGCCTATGAGGGGTGGGAGATGAGCGAGGTCGTGTTCGGGGTGAGGACAGCCGTTGTCTGTGGCGCGAGCCGAATCATGCTCACGAACGCTGCTGGTGGGGTCAACCCCAAGTACGCACCCGGTGATCTCGTGATGCTTTCGGATCATCTGAATCTCGCCGGTCAGAACCCTCTCGTTGGCGCCAACGACGACCGACTCGGTCCACGGTTTCCCGACATGTCCCAGGTCTACTCCCCCGATCTCCGCGCACGATTCGGCGAGATCGTCACCGAGAACGGGATCACACCCAAAGAAGGCATCTACGCATGGTTTCTCGGGCCAACGTACGAGACACCGGCCGAGGTGAGGATGGCCAAGACCATGGGCGCCGATCTCGTCGGCATGTCAACCGTGCCCGAAGCCATCGCTGCCAGCCACATGGGTGCCGACGTGATCGGGGTCTCCCTCGTGACGAATCTGGCCGCTGGTCTCTCACCGACCCCCTTGTCACATGATGAGGTCACCCAGACCGCCGAGACGGCAAGATCAACGTTCACCAACGTCCTGGACCGCTTTCTTCCCGTATTGGCGGATCCCACGGCTCCGTGACCGATGTTTTCGACCCGCCCAGCCGTGCATATCATGGCGGGGAATGATCATCACGTGACCCGCCACTGAGGAGTCAACAACCATGAACATCGCCGTCTGTGTGAAACAGATACCGGATCCGGCAACACCGTACGAGCTCGACAGCGAGCATCACTGGATCGTCCGACCTCAG
>CAZULI010000186.1:0-2348 GCA_964621095.1 uncultured Acidimicrobiaceae bacterium
CGTTGCCCAACGGTATGGGCGGAAGATCTACACGTTTGCGTACCGCCTGACGGGGAACCCTGACGACGCTGCTGATCTGGTCCAGGACGTGCTGCTGCGCGTCCGCAAAGGACTCTCCTCGTACACTCCGGGTTCGTTCGATGGGTGGTTGTGGCGGATCACGCGCAATGCGTTCCTGGACGGTGTGCGCAGGAAGAAGCGACGCCCCACCCAACCTCTCCCTGATGAGGATCACTCCATGTTTGGGGCAAGCCCGTCCCCAGATGAGGTGCTCGCATCGGTTCGACTCTCAGACGACGTCCAAAGTGCGTTGCTGATACTCCCGTATGAGTTCCGTGAGGCGGTGGTCCTCTGTGATGTGGTGGGACTGACGTATGACGAGATTGCCGAGGCGGTTGATGTCCCGGTGGGAACGGTGCGTTCCCGGATCCACCGCGGGAGATCGATGTTGAGGGGGTTGCTCACATGGCCGGTATGACCCCCGAGGCGGAGCGGCTCTCCATGCTGCTGTCGTGCTATCTCGACGGCGAACTCACGGAGAGCGAACTGGGTGACGTTGTTGAGGCGCTTGAGGCCGATCTCGACATGGTTGCCGAGTTCCGAGCCTTCAAGGAGATCCGCAGTGCCCTGCGCACGCTCCCGGTGCTGAACATGCCGCTCTCCCTGCTTCCGGGGGAGCATCTGGGCGAGCAGCTCTCGGCGTATCTTGACGGGGAACTTGATACGAGCGAGATCCCAATCCTCTCCTCTCATCTGAGTTCATGCGTGGACTGTCGCGTGGAACTCGCCGAACTCGACCGATCACGAACGGCAGTACGCGCCCTGCCTGGTGTCGAGCCACCGATCTTTCTTGCCCCGAGGATCGAGGAGAGGAAGATGCGCCGGGGCCTTCGGACCGCAGTGGCAGTCCTCGCAGGCGCTGCAGCGATCGCCGTTGCGTTTGCCGTGACCCCATTGGGGGATTCGGGCGCTCCGGAAGCGATCTCGATCATCGATCTTGACGCACGCCACACCGCACGGGCCTCGACCGCGTTTGTCCCGACCGCCGTATCAGTCAACCTGCCGTGATGACCGCCCGTCGAATCACGACCATCTCCGGCACTGCCGTGCTTGTGCTCGGCCTGCTGGCGACGGGCGCTCGGGCAGATGATCTCACGGTTGTTCTCGATCGGATGCAGCAGGCAACGTACTCGGCGAACCGACTGGTTGTTTCGACCTGGGGTGAGGACACGGAGGTGTCGTCGGAGTTTGTGGAACACGCATCCGGTATGGAGATGGTTCGGGTGGATTCAACGTGGTCGATCGTTGGGAACGGTCGGTCAGTGGTCGTCAGCGATGAACCCCAAGGGGTTGCGTTCATGACCCATGCCAAACCCATCAAGACGGATCGGTACACCATCGGTGCGGTCACACCGGTGAGCCATATGCAGAGGGAAGGGCAGATCGTCGAGGTGATGGAGGGTGACATCATTCGGGCCAACATCCTTGTTGATGTCCGAACCGGTGCACCGCTCATCAGTGAGATCCTGACGGACTCCGGTACGGTGTTCCGCCGATCGAGCCTTCAGAACTTCAAGGCGTACCGCACGTATGTCGCCCCGGGTGATCCAACCGAGATCGAGTATGTGGTGATTCTGCCGCTCGAGTCCGAACTCCTCCCGACGTCGATTGCCGGGTACCAACTGGTGGACATCTTCCCGGCTCCCGGTGGGGCGGAGCAAGGGTTCTACGGAGATGGACTCTTCACGTTCTCCCTGTTCGCACTCTCTCGTGAAACGGATGTGACCGGGTTCGAGGGCGCAACAACCCTTGTCACCGGTGAAGGGAGCTATGAGCTTGCATCAACGCCTTCGGATGTCCACATCCACTGGAGGGCTGGTGGGACCCATTACGTGATCGTTGGTGATCTCCCACCAGATCACGCCATCAAGGTACTCGCCGAGCTCCCGGCTCCGAGCGCCCCCTCGGTGTTCGACCGCATCTGGCAGACCCTCTTCGGCTGACGCGTTCGTCGGTGGTGTGGCCCCGGTGACCAGAACACCATCCCCGCGTGGGGGACGGAGAAGACACCATCCCCCCTTTAGGGGGGATGACAGAGGAGCGCAGCGACGATGTAGGGGGGTTCTGTGTGGTGGGTTGTGGCCCCCCTGCTCCTCGCTGCGCTCGTCGTGTCCCCCCGCAAGCGGGGGGACGGTGTTCCGGTTTTCTGTCCTCCCGCTTGCGGGGGGACGCGTCGCGTTAGCGACGCAGGGGGGTTGCCCGTGTGTGTTGTGCCCCCTGCTCCTCGCTGGGTTCGTCGTGTCCCCCCGCAAGCGGGGGGACGGTGTTCCGGTTTTCTGTCCTCCCGC
>CAZULI010000186.1:2448-3482 GCA_964621095.1 uncultured Acidimicrobiaceae bacterium
TTGCGGGGGGACGAGTCGTGTTAGCGACGCAGGGGGTTGCCCGTATGGGTTGTGGCCCCCCTGCTTCTCGCTGGGTTCGTCGTGTCCCCCCGTTTCCCGGGAGGACGGAAGGAGACACCATCCCCCCTTTAGGGGGGGGGTGACAGAGGAGCGAAGCGACGATGTAGGGAGTTAGCGGTCGTCGGGGGCTTCGTCGTAGTGGTCGAGACGGTCGAGGGGTTGTACGAGGGAGGTGAGCACGTTCATCACGTGGGCGGTGGTCCGTTTCAGGAATCTGAAGTAGAGGGCACGGGCAACGGCGTGTGACGCCGGTCCGTCTGAGTTGTACGACTCCTGGATACGGTCGTCATAGTCGCTGAGGAATCCATCGGCCTTGCTGATGAGACGTTGGGCCTCCTCGGCGTCCTTGGCTCCGAACGCTGCGGCGGCATCGAGAATGAGCTGGGCGACCGCATCACGATACGTCTCAAGATGTTCCCGGTCGGAAGCTTTGTCGAAGTTGGCACCGTATTTGACGAGGTCATAGATGTTCTTTGCGTAGTCGCCGATTCGTTCTGCGTCCTTGACGATTGATGTGTACTGCAACACGAGGGGGAGCTCGGCGTTGTTGACCGCGGCGTGGACCATCAGGTGACGCCGGACGTCGCGCTGTGCCTGGTTGATCTCCTTGTCGGTTGATCTGACCTCCCGCTTCGTCGCTTTGGACTTCCCACCTCCGAAAAGGGCGTTGCATGCCGTGACGAAGATGTCGTGACCGTCCTCAAGCATGCGGACAAGAATGTTTTGGACCTCATCAAGTCCGGATTGACTGTGGCTTCTGAAGAAGTCAAGAACCATGGGTATTCCTACTAGTTGAGCACAAAAATACCAACCATGGGCACAAGAACAAACGCAATGAGTGCGTAGACAAATGCGACCCACTTTCTTCGTACTGTAATGTCCGCCAATTTTTCGGCGAGGATGACCGGCACATACCGGATTGCACGGATGGGGTACAGGATCAGGATGCCGGTCGCATTGAAGAGAAGATGCAC
>CAZULI010000187.1:0-3474 GCA_964621095.1 uncultured Acidimicrobiaceae bacterium
GAAGGTGCTTGCGACCCACGGCGTGTTGTCTGGTCCAGCCATCGACCGGCTCCGCGGATCACCGTTCTCAGAAATCGTGATCACCAACACGCTCCCGGTGCCTGCCGACGCGTTCTCACTCCCCAACCTGACGGTGCTCTCCATCGCCCCGATCGTGGCGGGGACCATTGAAGCGATTTTCAATGACAGTTCCGTGAGCGAGATCTTCAAAGGGGAGAACACCTGAGCCCTGATCCGGTGACCCAATGAGCATTGATGCTGCTGAGATCACCCAGATCGTTGATGACGGGTTCCGCAGGTATCACCGCCGGTACCGGGCGGTGACGAGTCGTTCCTTTGCCCGGTTCGAAGCACGGGACTGGGCCTCGATCCCGAAGGACGCCCTTGAACGAATCGATGCGTACGGCATCGGTCTCGACCAGACGATCCAGGACCTCACCGACGCTGGGTTCACGATTGAGATGCGCTCAGCGTGGTCCCAGGCGCGGGACAGCTTCCGCGAGCGGTACCGCAACGACCCCTTCGTCGACGTTGCCGAGACGTTCCTCAACTCACTTGCCCGCAAGATGTTCACGACCGAGGGCGTCGATCCGATGCTTGAGTTCGTCGGAGGGGAGCAGCGCTCGACGCGGGTTCGGACCGTGGTCACACGGACGTATGACGCCACAACGGGGTCGACCCGTTGGATCCACGAGGCGGCACGTGACTGCCGGTTCCACATGTCGTGGGCGAACCTCAACCGTGACGTGGTCGCTGTCGTCGAACGACTCCCGATCGTGCCCGTGGAGGTGGAAGTCCTCAACCGGCTCCTCTTCCGAGGCAGGGCCGCCTATCTCGTGGGCGCACTGAAGGATGGGAAACAGGCCATTCCGTTTGCGCTCGCCATCCGTCACGGGTCCCGTGGCATCCGCATCGCTGCAGTCCTGGTTGGCGAGGCTGATGTCTCGATCCTGTTCTCGTACACACGCTCTGCGTTTCATACCCTCACCGAAGCCCCCGCAGATCTCGTTGCGTTCCTCTCAGCCCTCCTTCCCCATCGTGCCGATGCGGAACTGTGGGCCGCCATCGGGTATCGCAAGCAGGCCAAGACCGAGCGGTACCGCGATCTCGCCCGCTACCTCGACTCATCAACGGAGCTCTTCACCCCGGCGCCCGGCGTGCCGGGTCTCGTGATGATCGTGTTCACGCTTTCTGGGTACGACGTCGTGTTCAAGGTGGTGCGGGACCGGTTTCCACCCCAGAAGTCCGTCACTCCGAGACAAGTGGCGGAGCGGTACCAGCTCGTGGCCCGTCATGACCGTGCCGGCAGGCTCGTTCAGGCGCTCCGATTCCATGATCTGCGGTTCCCAGCGGACCGTTTCAGTTCCGAGGTGCTCGACGAACTCCTCTCGGAGGCCGGACGAACCGTAACGATGGCGGACGGCCAGGTCACGTTTGGGACGATCTACGTCGAACGCCGGGTCACCCCCCTCGACATCTACCTGCGGACTGCTGATGCCACGGAGGCGAAACGGGCGATCATCGACTACGGCGCTGCGATCAAGAACCTCGCCGCGTCGAACATCTTCCCCGGTGACATGTTGTTGAAGAACTTTGGCGTGACCAGCCGTGGGCGGGTGGTCTTCTACGACTACGACGAACTCACGGAGCTCACCGACTGTCGGTTCCGCTCCTTGTCGGAGTTGGGCGATGCGGACGACGAGTTCTCCGCCACACCGATGTACGGCATCGGGCCCAACGACATCTTCCCCGAGGAGCTTCCCCGATTCCTGGGCCTGACTCCGGAGCTGCGCGCTGCGTTTGACGAGGTCCATGCGGATCTGTTCAAACCGAAGTTCTGGATCGGGGTCCAGAACCGCATCAAGAACGGGGAGACCATCGAGATCCTCCCGTACCGACGTTCCCGAACCATCGGATAGCCTCGTACCACCCCCGGGATTGCCCGCCAGGAGGGCCTGGTCCCGGTCGATGACTTCTGTCGCTTCGGCGGGGTCCGCCCCTACACTTGCAGGCTGCAACCTCAACCGATTTCGAGGGGATCCCTCATGCAACAGGAAACTCTGGCCGCAACGAAGCGGACAGCACAAGGAACACGGGCGTCCAAACGTCTCCGACGCGAGGGGCGCATCCCGGGCGTTGTCTATGGCAAGTCCGTTGCCTCACCACACGCCATCCATGTGGCCGAGCGTGAGCTCTACGCCGTTCTGAGAACCGATGCGGGGCTCAACGCCATCATCGAAGTTGACATCGAGGGTGAGAAAGTGTTGACCGTTGCTCGCGAGATCCAGCGAAACCCGGTACGGGGCGACATCGTGCACCTTGACTTCATCCAGGTCTCCCTTGACACCGCCATTGAAGCGGAAGTCACCCTTGAGTACGTCGGTACACCGATTGGTGTGAGCGATGAGGACGGTATCGCTGAGTCGATCGAGTCAAGTGTCCTGATCAACGCCCTCCCCAACGCGATTCCGACCGTGATCGAGGTTGATGTCTCCCATCTGCACCTTCACGAAACGCTGACGGTCGGCGACCTTCCCGAGATTGAAGGTGTCGAGTACGTCGCTCCTGAAGATCATCCTCTCCTGGTGGTTGTTCCGCCCACGGTTGAGACCGTCGATGAGGTCGACCATGAGGACGGCGGGGCCGGCGAGGGTGCAGAGAAGGGTTCCTCCAACCAAGAGGGCTGATCACGGACTCGACAGTCAGCCTCGTTGTAGGACTTCGCAACCCAGGAACTTCCTACGAACAGACGCGCCACAACGTTGGCGCGATGGTTCTCGACCGCTTTCTGACCGATCACGGCCTGACCCTCAAGCGTGCCCGCCAGGGCATTCGCGGCGATGTGGCAGAGGCGAACCTTGCGGGTCGGCGCTGCGTGATCGCTCTTTCGAGAACGTTCATGAACGAGTCGGGCCAGATGGTCGCCCCCCTCGTCAAGTATTACGGGGTTGCCGTGGGACAGCTCCTCATCGTCCACGATGACATCGATGTGCCGTTCGGAAAGCTCAAGGTCGCTGAAGGCGGTGGCCACGGGGGTCACAACGGGGTTCGGTCGATCATCACATCACTCGGAAACGACGGGTTCTGGCGTCTGAAAGTCGGTGTCGGGCGACCCCCGAGCGAGGTTGATCCTGCTGACTACGTGCTCGGTCGGTTCCGCTCACAAGAGCGCGAACCCATCGATGTGGCGGTGTATCGCGCAGCCGATGTCGTCGAGTCATTCATCGCCCACGGCGGTGAGCATGCCCGTCAGTACGCTGGCGAGCTCAACGACTAGGGGTGCGTGATGGTGACGTATGTCGGAGCGATCGATCAGGGAACGACGAGTACCCGGTTCGTGATTGTCGACCAGACCGGCACGATCGTCGCCAAGGCACAAACCGAACATCAACAGATCCTCCCCAAACCCGGCTGGGTTGAACACGATGCGGCGGAGATCTGGAGGAACACCGAGAGGGTGATTGCCACGGCCCT
>CAZULI010000188.1:0-3471 GCA_964621095.1 uncultured Acidimicrobiaceae bacterium
TCAGGTTCTCGACGACACGGACCGTTCCGGTGTCGAGATCGCCCTCCAACTCGCCGAGGCAACGAGCGGCACGGTCACCTTGTACTCAATGTCCCCTTCAGGATCACTCCAGGGCATCCGGCAGGCCCTCGCCATGGGTGCCGACGCTGCCGTACTCGTGGACGATCCTGCACTCAAGGGAGCAGACGCCTTGACCACCGCACAGGTACTTTCGGCGGCCATGAAACAGCAAGGCTTCGATCTTGTGATTGCCGGGACCGAGTCAACGGACGGCTACTCAGGTGTCATGCCCCAAATGATGTCCGAGCTTCTCGACGTCCCCTGCCTCTCGTTCGCCCGCAAGGTCGAGGCTGGTGACGGTTCAGTCACCATTGAGCGCCAGACCGTCGACGGATACGAGGTCGTGGTCGCCCCCATCCCTGCGCTGATCACGGTCACGGCCGGAATCGAGCCACGCTACCCCACGTTCAAGGGGATCATGCAGGCAAAGTCAAAGCCGGTCACCACCCTGACCACGGCAGATCTCGGGATCAGCAACAACGCGGGCCAGGTCGTTCGTAGCGTCGAACCGGTTGCCGCCCGTGCAGCGGGTGAGATCATCGAGGACGACGGTGAGGCGTACCTCAAAATCATTGCGTTGCTCGAACAGGCGAAGGTGGTCTGACATGTCAGTATGGGTCTTCTCAGAAGAGGTCAACGGTCTGCCGTCAAGCGGATCCCTCGAGCTCGTCACCAAGGCGCGTAGCCTGGGCGAGGTCTCGGTGTTCTATCTCGGAACCGGATCAGACGCTGCGTGGGCGGCACTCGGTGACCACGGTGCCAGCGCTGTCCATCAGCTCGACACCGGCGACGTCCTGCCATCCGGACCGGCTGCTGCCACCATGGCAACGCTGGTCTCGGATGCGTCTGTCGTGCTCTTCGGGGCAGGCAACACCGATCGTGATGTTGCCGGCCGTCTCGCCGCCCGCCTGGGGCGCTCCGTCGTCTCCAACGCGCTCAACGTGTCAAACGACGGCACCGTCACCGTTGCCTCAGAGATTCTCGGAGGAACCCTCGGCGTGACGACGGAGGTAACAGCGGAGAACCCGGCCATCGTCGTGACCCGACCAAAGGCGTTTGCCGCGAACCCAAGTGGTGGCCCATCCCCCACTGTCTCGGCGGCGGCAACGGCTGACGCTGGACGCGCCGGCGCTGCGTCGGTGACCGAACGACACGTCGAAGCGTCCGAGGGGCCTGCCCTTGGGGACGCGGATGTGATTGTCTCGGGTGGTCGTGGTCTTGGATCAGCCGCCGGGTTCGAGATGATGGACGAGTTGGCAGCGCTGCTCGGGGCAGCCGTTGGTGGTACCCGTGCCGTGGTCGATGCAGGATGGGTGCCGTACAGCTACCAGGTGGGGCAGACCGGCAAGACGGTCAAGCCATCGGTCTACATCGCCTGCGGGATCTCAGGTGCCATGCAGCACGTTGTGGGGATGAAGGGATCGTCCATGATCATCTCGATCAACAAGGATCCCGATGCACCGATCTTTGCGTTGTCCGATCTTGGTGTCGTTGGCGATGTACACAGCGTCGTCCCGCAACTGATCACCGCCCTCAAGGAGCGTCGCGCCACGTAGGCACCAGCGGTTGGTTCCTACAACGCTTCGGGTCCGAACGACATGGGAAGCAGCTCCTCGAGCGTCTTCACGATGGGGCTGCCATCCCGGTCGCGCAGGATCACCGTCTCGACCCCGAACTCACGCATGATCTGACGGCAGTTGCCGCACGGTGTGCAGAGATCCGTGTCGAGACCGACCACGGCAACCGTGGTGATCCGTCGGGCGCCCGAAGCCACGGCCGTTGTGATCGCGTTGGCTTCTGCACAGATCGTGGCCGGGTACGCAGCGTTCTCGACGTTGGCGCCACCATGGATGCTGCCCTCGTCGTCGACGACAACAGCACCGACACGGAACGACGAGTACGGGACGTAGGCACGGGTTGCCGCGTCGGCGGCAAGCGTCAGCAACGTCTCGGGTCTTGGCGCCTTGCCGTTGGGAGCGTCGGTCATGGGACGGTCAGTGCCTCCACGAACTCTCTCGGTTCAAACGGGATCAGGTCCTCGATCCCCTCACCAACGCCAATGTACTTGATCGGCAGGCCGAGTTCCTTCTCAACGGCGACCGCAACGCCGCCTTTCGCCGTTCCGTCGAGTTTGGTGAGGACGACACCGGTCACCCCCACGGCGTCCGTGAATGCACGCGCCTGGGCGATGCCGTTCTGACCGATGGAACCATCAAGCACCAGGAGGATCTCGCTGATCCCCCCCGCCTCCCGTTTGACGACGCGCGCGACCTTGGCAAGCTCCTCCATCAGGTTCGTGTCAGCGTGGAGTCTCCCCGCCGTGTCGATGATCACAACATCGGTACCGTCCGCCTTGGCCTGATCGACCGCCTTGAACGCCACGCTTGCGGGATCGGCCCCCTGATCCCCCGTGACGACCTCGACACCGATGCGCCTCCCCCACGCCACCAACTGGGTGTCACCGGCTGCTCTGAACGTGTCGGCGGCACCGAGGACCACTGATGACCCAGCCGCCTGCAAGTCATGGGCGAGCTTTGCGATCGTGGTCGTCTTGCCTGCTCCGTTGACACCGACAACGATGATCGTTCCGGGGCCACCTTCCACCCGCAGACTGCGGTCCTTGGAGGCAAACCCCTCAAGGAGAACATCCCGCAACGCCTCGGCAACCTCTTCGCTGGTTTGTGGTGACCGAGCCTTGACCGCCGCAACGATCCCACTTGACGCCCCTGGTCCGACGTCAGCGAGAATCAGGGCATCTTCAAGTTCCTCCCACCCGTCCTGGGACGTGCCGGAGCCAAACATCGAGCCAAGTGCACCCGAGATGGCTGAGCGGGTGCGCGCCAACCGGGTCTTGAGACCGACCTCGGCGGTCGGCCGTTCCGGGGGCGCCGGGGGCGCCAACGTATCCGACGCCGCCGGTGCATCCAGCGGTTTGATGTCGGGTTGGGAGGACCGCAGGCGAAGGCCCACCACCACCGCCAACACGACGATCAGGGCAACAACAACTCCAACAACGAGGTAGGTATCCATGGCTCAGACGGTAATGGCGGACATACGCTTTGAGATCACCTGGGAGGACGCACCCGGTTCCATGGTGACACCGTAGAGCATGTCAGCAGCCTCCATCGTCTGTTGCTGGTGCGTGATGATGACGAGCTGCGTATTGTTGCGAAGGGTCTCGACAAGGGCCAGGAACCGATGCAGATTCGCATCGTCCAGGGCTGCCTCCACCTCATCAAGGACGTAGAA
This sequence comes from uncultured Acidimicrobiaceae bacterium, assembly GCA_964621095.1. Lineage (GTDB taxonomy): Bacteria > Actinomycetota > Acidimicrobiia > Spongiisociales > UBA5794 > UBA5794. Next base: position 3,310 of record CAZULI010000188.1, read on the forward strand.
CGGACTTGGTCTGGCCCGGAAGACGGCGAAGAGGAACGCAAGGGCAGCAAGGGATCGCTCGCCACCGGACAACAAGGAGAGCCGCCCGACCTTCTTCCCCGCAGGCTGTGCTTCCACGAGCACCCCTGACGTGAGCGGCTGGTCGCTCTCTGAGAGCCGGAG
>CAZULI010000189.1:0-3456 GCA_964621095.1 uncultured Acidimicrobiaceae bacterium
TCGAACACGACGATGTCGCCACGGTGGAGACCGCCAACACGGCGTCGGGTGATGATCCAGTCCCCCGACGCCAGCGCGGGAGTCATGGACGACTCCTTGATCTCGAACCTTCGCAGCGCTCCCCGTACCGCAGCGGCCACGACCACACTGCAACCGACGAGTCCCGCGACAACCCTACGCCTCGACATACGGACCTTCCTTGGCCCACACGTTACCGAAACGGCACCGTCGTTCACGGTTGCAGCGACGAGTATCGTGGAGAAGTATTGTGGGAAAGTCTCGAAATACGGAGGTATCTGTGCAGTTCATCCAGAGAATGCTTCGACCCAAGCATGAAGCCCATGCCCACTGTGATCTGTTTTGCGGCGTGTATGACCCCGCCCAAGCGATGATCGAAGCCACGTCCTGTCTCCACGCACCCGAGACGTACCCAGCCGCGGACGCCGCCGTGTTCCGTGCACGCTGTGTCGCCATCAACGAGGCGCGGGCTGAGTTGGTGACGCACCACCTCATGGTCCTGTGGGCCGACTTCTTCAAGCCTCACCATGTTGAGAAGTTCCCAGGACTTCACGATCTGTTCTGGCGTGCCATCAAGTCGGCCGGAGAGGCAAAGAAGTCGATGGATCCCGCGGTCTCCCAGGCGATGATCGCCCTCATCGGTGAGGTAGCCGATGTGTTCTGGCAGACCGACGAGTCCAAGGCAACCGGTCTCTACCCACCCAGCTGATCAGTCAAAGACATCAGTTCTGGTACCGAACGCCGCACCTTGTGTGCGGCGTTCGGCGTTTCCTCGCAACGCACCATGGAGCACTGACCCGAGGGTGAGGGCAACACCGACGAAGGCACCGAGTCCCAGCCCAAGACTGATGAGCGCGACGATCCACCCGGGACCCGTGAGTTTCGTCAGCACCAGCCATGAGATGCCGAATGCGGCGAACGCTCCCGGCACGGCAAGGGGGATGGTTCGTCCCGTTGATCGCAGAACCGATTGAAGACCCTGTCGGGCGTCGGTGGGTCGGTACCAGATGGCGAGGAGGGCAGCGGTGTACACCCCGAGTGCAACGACGGAGGCAAGGGCGACCCCTTCAATCCCGAACGCTCCCTCCATGAGGAAGTAGATCGGGATCGCGACGACGGTTGCAACTGACCCGATGATCACGGGCGTCCACATCTGTCTGCGTGCGTAGAACGCCCGCGTCACGATCTGGAGGGCACCCCATACGGGGATCGCGAGCGCGTACATGAAGAGGGCTGACGCGGCCCCGATGGTGGACGTTGCCGAGAACTCACCTCGTTCGAACAACACACGCATGATCGGCAACGACAGGGACATGGCGATCGCTGCAGCTCCGATCGAGAGGGCCAGGACATGTTTCAACGCCCGATCAACCGTTACGAAAAGCAGTCTGTGCTTCCCCTCGGCAAAGAGCCGGGCAAGGGTGGGGTACGCCGCAACGGCCGCTGCTTGGGCGATGACACCCACCGGTACGAACATGGTTCGTCTCGCGTACTGGAGTTGCGTACCGACACCTTCCCCGACCCTTGCTCCGAAGATGGACATGAACGTCTCATCAAGGGCGACGATCGACTGGCCCAACATCAACGGGAGCGCAATCAGGATGTAGGTGACGACTGCGGGATGTTTCCACGGCGCCCGCAACTCGATCCGCATGCCGACCCGGTTCGCCCCCCAAACCTGGAGGGCAAGGTTTCCGACGAACGCCCCAATCAGGGCACCCCAGATGAACCCGGATGGATCCGGGTTCCCTGTTGTCGCCGCGTACACGACGCCACCAAGGATGATGCCGAGGTTGTAGATGATGGGTGCCAGGGTGGGGATGGTGAAGGACCCCTTTGCGTACTGCACGGCAGCAAACATTGCGCCCACGACGAACGCGAACTGTGCAGGGAGAACGATGCGGGTCAGGGTGATCGTGGCTGTGATCTGGAGATCGGTGAAGGACGGGTACAGGGCGTTGATGATGGCGGGTGTGGCGACCCACGCGATCACAATGAGGAGGGTGACCGCCAGTGCGAGCCATCGGATGATGGAGGTGAACCCGACCCACGCCTCATCCTCGTCGTCATCGGCAACGTATTTTGCAAAGATCGGGATGAACGTGATGGTGAGAAAGCCGCCTGCCAGGAGGTAGTTCGCAAAGTCCGGGATCCGGAATGCGGCGACATACTGGTCGGTGACTCCATCGGCTCCGAGCATCGATGCAAAGATGATGTCCCGGACAATGCCCAGCACGCGTGACAGCAGGATGCCGGCAGCAACGATGATTGCTGCAGCGCCAACTTCGCCGCGTTTGAGCTTCCCAAGGAATGTGTGCACGAACGCACGCTACCCCCAGTTCGTGAAAGTGCGCGGCAGACGGGTGGGTCGGGCTTGGAAAACCCCGAACAGGGGTCTGGTACGATCGTTGGGTGGACGCATTCTTCGCACTCGTGGCTGCCGTCGTTGGAACCGTGTTCGCCTTCGAACTTCTGGTGAGTTGGAAGGCGCGGCGCCGACTGCATGCCGAGGTCTGGTCGATGGCGTTTGGGGCGTACGCCCTGGGGTCCTGGGCGCTGTTTGTCGGTCTCTTGATGGGATGGACGTCGCTGTCGTTCCGTAACTTCTACTTCTTCGGTGCGATCGCAAACATCCCTCTGCTTGCTGCTGGATCCATCGCTCTCGTGGTGTCCGAGCGAGCCGCCCGACGGTTTCTGACCCCAACCATGCTTTGGGTCGTGCTGGGGTTCTTTGCAACGTTCCTCGCCCCTTTCATCGAGGTGTTGCCGGTTGACACCGTCCCGGAGGGCAGCGAGGTGTTTGGCTTCACCTTTGCCCTTGAGGCGATGACGTTGCCAGGACCCAGACTCTTTGCCGCTGTGTCGGGAGCTGTTGGTTCGGTGGTGATCGTCGGACTCTCCCTCATCTCGGTACTCCGTTCGCTCCGAAGCAACCGTCGTCTTGCGTTGGCGAATGTTCTGATCATCGCTGGTGCGATCGTTCCCGCCCTTGGGGGGACCCTGACGGCGCTGGGCGACTCAACGGCGCTGGCGCTGTCGCTCGGGGTGGGGATCATCCTGCTGTGGATCGGGTACCGCATGGCGACATCGGCACGACACCCCGCCAAACGAGACGACGCCGAGGTCTGGGAGATCGACCTCCAGTCCCTCTAACCCTGTCCTCCGTCCACCCACATGCGGGGGTGTGGTGTTCCGTTCTTCCGTGTGCGAGGAGCAGGGGGTCTGCGGCGAGGTGTGTGTGGTGGTGCCCCCCTACGTCGTCGCTTCGCTCCTCTGTTATCCCCCCTCAAGGGGGGATGGTGACTGGATCCTGTCTTCCGTCCTCCCGCTTGCGGGGGGACGCGGAGCGCAGCGACGCAGGGGGGCGACGCACGGTGTCTGGATCCGTCCTCCCGCTTGCGGGGGGACGCGGAGCGCAGCGACGCAGGGGGGCGACGC
>CAZULI010000190.1:0-3442 GCA_964621095.1 uncultured Acidimicrobiaceae bacterium
CTGCGAACTGGATCTCGGCGCATGGTCGTGCCCCTGCGGCCGACATGCCGATCCCCAACCCGATGATGAGGGCCTCAGCAAGGGGGGTGTTGAACGCACGGTCCTGCCCGAACGCGTCGGTGAGACCCTTTGTTGCCTTGAACACGCCTCCTTTGGGATCGGCGATGTCCTGCCCGAAGACCACCATCCGATCGTCGGATGCCATCAACTCATGGAGTCCCTTGTTGACGGCGGTGATCAGGTTTCCTTCGTCGCCGTGGGGCACTGGCTCAACCTCCGTTGCGCCCGTCACGGGTTCGATCGGGTTCACATACACATGGCTCAGCGGATCAGTGGGGTCCGGGGAGGTCTCTGCTGACTTCACCGCTGCGGCGATCGTCTCGGTGACCTCGGCGTCGATCTCCCGCTCGAGGGCGTCCGAGAGGATCCGCTGCTCGACGAGGTACTGGCGAAGCTTGGGGATCGGATCCTTGCGCCGCCAAAGCTCCACCTCCTCACGGCTGCGGTACAGCTTGTCGTCGTCATCGGAGGTGTGGGCGTAGTACCGATACGTCTTGGCCTCGATCAGGGTGGGTCCCTCCCCTGCCCGTGCCCAGCTCACTGCTGCAGACGTCGCCCCATAGACCTCAAGGATGTTGTTCCCATCGACAACAACACCAGGTACGCCGTACCCGCTCGCCCGGTCGGCAACCTGACCAGCGACCCCTGACGCTGCGGGAACCGAGATGGCGTACAGGTTGTTCTGGATGAGGAAGATGATCGGCAGTTTGTGAATGCCGGCAAAGTTCATGGCTTCATGCCAGTCCCCCTCCGATGTCGACCCCTCCCCGCCGTCAACCAGCACAACCGCGTCACTCCCGGATCGTTGGAGTTGGTACGCGATGCCACACGCCTGGGGGTACTGCACGGCGATGACGGAGGACTGGGTGAAGATGTTCAGGTCTGGCTCGGACCAGTGGGCCGGCATTTGACGTCCACCGCTCGAAGGGTCGGACGCCTTTGAGAAGACACCCGCGAAGACGTCTTCGGCGGAGACTCCGAGGGCGAGGGCGTAGGCGGTGTCGCGATAGTACGGGAGGCTCCAGTCCCGGGTGGGATCAATGGCGGTCGCCGCCCCGACCTGGGTTGCTTCGTGACCCGAGACCGAGACCACGAACGGAACACGACCCTGCCGGTTGAGTGCCCACATCCGCTCATCAAGCTTTCTGGCAAGCAGCATGTTGCGATACATGGCGATGACGTCACCGTCAGAGAGTCCGAGGGCGGTGTGGTCGAGCACGCTGTCAAGTCCGAGGGTCACGATGTCTCCTTTTCCCGCTTGGCTGCTCTGATCCGCTCGTCAGCAAGAAGCATTGCGGCGGCGTTGGTGTCGATGGTGAACTCCTTGGCCTTGGTGAGAACCTCGGTGACCGTTGTCCGAATCCGTTCGATCATGCCAACCGCCTTCTCGGTCGAGTACCCGCCTCGTTCAGCTGCGATGTTGATGATGCCACCGGCATTGGCAACGAAGTCTGGCACATACATGATGCCCACCTCTTGCAACCGGGCACCGTCTGCTGGCGTGGCGAGTTGATTGTTGGCTGATCCCACGATCGCTGAACAGGTGAGTTGAGGAATCGTGTCGGCGTTGAGGTCGGCGCCAAGGGCGCAAGGCGCGAAGATGTCGCACGCAACACTGTGGATGTCATCAACGGACGTGATCTTGGCGTCAAAGTTGGTGGCCGCCCACTCGGTTGCCGCTGGGTTGATGTCAGCGACGATGAGTTCTGCGCCGCGGTGGTGCAGGTGTTCCACGAGGGAGGAGCCGACCTTGCCGACGCCCTTGATGGCAACCCGTCTCCCGGTGAGATCGCCAGTCCTCCACAGGTGTTCACTGACCGCCTCCATCGCAACGACGACTCCTCGGGCCGTCATCGGGGAAGGATCCCCGGACCCGCCCATCTCCACCGGCAGACCGGTCACATGGTTGGTCTCCTCGCCGACGACGACCATGTCCGGGACGGTTGTGCCGACATCCTCAGCCGTGATATAGGTGCCACCGAGAGAGTCAACGAACCGACCATACGCCCGGAACAGATCCTTTGAGCCGAGCGTCGCCGGGTCACCGATGATGACGGCTTTCCCACCGCCCAACTCGAGACCTGCGCAGGCAGCCTTGTACGTCATCCCCTTCGAGAGACGCAGGACGTCGGTGAGTGCCTCCTCTTCAGACCGGTACGGGTAGAAGCGGGTCCCGCCGAGAGCGGGACCGAGCACCGTGCTGTGGATGGCGATGATCGATCGGAGACCAGACTCGTGGTCCACTCCGAAATGCACGGACTCGTGACCCTCAACATCGACAAGATCGAAAACTCCCAAGATGGCCTCCACCGGGTTCGTCTCATCGGACACCCCCATGATACCGATTCGTCCCGCCAGCCAAGGCGGGGAGCATCCTTGTTGCCTGGGCACACCAGTGAGTGGGGTGGTCGTGTGGTCTTGTAACCAGAGCCACGACGTCTACCATCTGTGCATGATTGCAACGGCGTATCTGCGTGTGTACATCCCATCGATCGAGGCGGCAGGCCTCCCCCCGCATCGCGACATGAACACGGAGGGGGTACTCACCGTTGACAAGGATTTCGTGTGGAGTGAGGCAACAACGGATGACGCGATCTTCACCATGTGGCAGGACACCCAGTACGCATGTCCCCGCAACACACGCCTGCGCATGCTCGAAGGCGTTGTGGCGCTCACCAAGCAGCATCCTGACTCCAGTTTGATCTCTGACAAGCAGCATTTCCTCGCGGTCACCGAACTCTCCCGGTTGAAGCGTGCAAGCGCGATCAGCCGCTCGTTCATCCTGTCCTCGGCGTGGCACGTCCCGGTTCGCTGGTTCTCTGCCTTCGAAGCGTCAGAGCGCGAGGTGTACACCGACGACGCCATCACCTCCATCCGGTACCGGACATCAATCCGTGACGCCATCATCCGCGTCAAGTGGGCTGCCTCCGTCCTTGGAAATGCGGGGTTCCCTGAGGGTCCGATCCTGCACATCAGAGAACTCGAGGAGTGGTTGGTGGGGTTCCCGACCGGTGCGATGGTGGAACTCGACTACGGACGGGTCGCGACACTGTTCAACCCAGATGATCTGGTCTTTGACGAAAGCGTGGGCGACATCCGTGACAGTCTTGTCGCCCTTGAGATGGGCGACTCGGTTCGATCCGGCGAGGGGTACCAGCGAGTCGTGAGACGGTGGGCGTCCCCCCAGGCCTATACCTTCAGCAACTGAGTCGTGTCGCCCACCAACCGGTGGAACCCAGACGCACGATGGGTTCATGGATCTGCAGGGAGCGGAATGAAGACGCCTCGTCTGGTCGGTATGTTCATCCTGTGGCTTCTCGCGGCAGGGTCCGTTGCCCTCTCCGTCGCCGTGGTCCTCACCGAGGTGCTGGTCATCACCGGC
>CAZULI010000191.1:0-3437 GCA_964621095.1 uncultured Acidimicrobiaceae bacterium
CGAAGAACGCACCGGCGGACCAGCGCCACCATGGGCTGGTTTCGGCAGGGAGTTCGGCCTGTCGGTACTTGACGAGGGCCCAACCGATCCCGACAAGCGTTGCGAGGGTGGTCAGCGCCGCGAGACTCCAGAGGACCACGTCGGTTGGTGCCTCCGGGTGGACGACCCGTTCAAACGTCGGGGCGAGATAGTGATCAAACCCGTGACGGAACGGTGTGTTGATCCACCCGATGGCGAACGAGAAGATCCCGAGGATGATGAGGGGGAACGTCATGGAGGTCGGGCTCTCGTGGGGATGCACGCCGTCCTCCCACCGCTTCGTGCCAAAGAACGTCATGACCATCATGCGGGTCATGTAGAACGCGGTGAGCACCACCACCACGAGACCGACGAACCACAGGACGTAATGGAACCCACCGGCGGCGAACGTTGCTGCAAGGATCTCATCCTTCGACCAGAACCCCGAGAACGGGAAAATGCCGGAGATGGCAAGCCACGCAACGATCATGGTGCTGAACGTGATCGGCATGAACTTGCGCAGTGCCCCCATCCTGGACATGTCCTGCTCGCCGCTCATGGCGTGGATGACCGAACCTGCGCCGAGGAAGAGCAGTGCCTTGAAGAATGCGTGGGTCATGAGGTGGAAGACACCGGCGGTGTAGGCACCGACACCCACCGCAAGCATCATGTAGCCGAGTTGGCTGATGGTTGAGTACGCAAGCACCTTCTTGATGTCCTTCTGGCCCACCGCAATCGCCGCGGCGAGCAACGCCGTTGCGACCCCGATGATCGCGACCACCATGCCGGAGATGGGGGCCATCTCGAACAGGACGGCGGAGCGGGCAATCATGAACACACCGGCGGCCACCATGGTGGCGGCGTGAATGAGGGCTGAGATCGGGGTCGGCCCCTCCATGGCGTCGGGGAGCCAGACGTAGAGCGGGATCTGGGCAGATTTCCCGGTGGCGCCGGCGAACAGCATGAGAGTGATCGCTGTTGCCATCCCAACGGAGAGCACCGTGGGTGCGGTTGCGAAGATCACGCCGAAGTCAAAGGTGCCGAAGGAGGCGAAGATCAGCATCAGGGCGATCATGAACCCCCAGTCACCGATCCGGGTGACGATGAACGCCTTCTTGCCTGCTGCTGCTGCGGTCGGTTTTTCGAACCAGAACGAGATGAGCAGGTATGAGCACAACCCGACGAGCTCCCATCCGATGAACATGATGGCGTAGTTGGCCGCAAGGACGAGGATCAGCATGGAGCTGATGAACAGGTTCATGTAGCAGAAGAACCGGGAGAACCGCTCGTCGCCGTGCATGTACCCGATCGAGTACAGATGGATCAGGGAACCCACGCCGGTGACGATCAAGGTGAGCAGGATCGAGAGCGGATCCCACAACAGCTCGAACTGGATGCCGAGATACGGGATCCACGTGAACAGCTTGACCGAGACCGGTTCGGCTGTTCCCGAAATGAAGCCGGACGCTGCCACGGCGGCGAAGACGAACGAAGCGGCCACGGCCAGGGTTGCGAGAATCCCTGCAAACGGTTCACCCAGCCTCCGGCCGAACAGCAGGTTGATCACCGCGATGGCGAGGGGGATGGCGATGACAAGCCAGAGAAAATCAGTCATGTTCAGCCCCTCAACTCCGCGAGTTCATCCACGTTGGCGCTTGAGCGCTTCCGGAAGACAGCAACGATGATTGCCAAGCCGACGGTCACCTCGGCTGCCGCCACGACCATGACGAACAACGCAGCCACCTGCCCCTCAATCAGGCCGAGCTCTTTCGACACAGCCACGAACGTCAGGTTGACGCTGTTGAGCATCAACTCGATCGACATGAACATCACGAGGGCGTTGCGACGAACGACGACACCGGCAACCCCGATGGCGAAGAGCGCAGCAGCGAGGATGAGGTACCACGAGGCGGTGACTTCAAGCCCGTCCATCACAGGGTCGCCTCCTCATCCTTGACGTCCTCCCCGAAGTGGGCGAGGGCGATCGTTCCGAGTGCTGCAATGGTGAGGAGCAACACCGTTGAGAGAAACACGATGGTCCAGGTGCCGAACAGCTCGTCGGCCATGCTCTCGATCGTCCCGTTGAGATCCAAGGATCCGAACTGGCGGGAACCGGTGATCCAGATGCTCCGGCCCGCAAGTGCAATGGCGGCGAAGAGGCCAGCACCGACCACGACCGTCCCGATCCGCTGTGCGGACGAGGCCATGCCGTACTTGTCCGACGTGTCGACCCCGATGAGCATGATCACGAAGAGGAACAACGTGATCACCGCACCCGCATAGATGATGATCTGGACCACCGCAACGAAGTGGGCGTCGAGCAGCACGTACATGACGGCAAGGGCGAACATCGTCGCAAGCAGTCCGATCGCTGAATGGACGGGGTTGGCCGCGACCAGAACGGTGATCGCGCCAACAAGCGCAACCGCCGCAAAGACGGCGAACAGGATCACTTCAGCCATCATCACCCTCCGTCATCGGGGGCGTGCTGGCTGATTGGCCGCGTTCGGCCGGCAACTCACCGGTTCGGGCGGACGGGGTCCACTGCACGATTCCCTCGTACTCGGCGCGTCCAGATGGTGAGGTTGCTCGCATCCACCCATCCCCCTTCCTCAGTTCCTCGAGGTTGGTGAGTGGGCTGTCCTCGTGTGGGGGGTAGTTCGGCGTTCCGTCGGGTTGCACCAACAGTTCTGCTTTCGTGTAGATCGCGTCCTGCCGGTTGGTCGTCGACATCTCGAACAGATGGGTCATCGTGATCGCCTGCGTCGGGCAGGCCTCCACGCACATGGCACAGAAGATGCAGCGCAACATGTTGATCTCGTAGACAAACCCCCATCGTTCACCGGGGCTCACCGGGTTGTCAGGTGGGTTGTCAGCACCACGCACGTATATGCAGTTGGCGGGGCACACCCCCGCACAGAGCTCGCACCCGATGCACTTCTCCATGCCGTTCGGGTAGCGGTTCAGGGTGTGTCGTCCGTGGAACCGCTGCGGTTTGGTTCGTTTGACCTCTGGATACTTCCTGGTCACCGATCCTTTGCGAATCTGACGCAACGGAACGAGGAACCCCTTCATGGGACCGAGAAGTTCGCCAAGCCAACTCATTGCTGTCTCCTCATGACCACGGCATCCCAAACTCACGGAACCCGAGCGCCACGGCGCACAGGATGATCCAGGCCAGCGACACGGGGATGAGCCGCTTCCATCCGAACGTCATCAGCTGGTCGTACCGCATCCGTGGGAACGTCGCCCGCACCAACACGAACAGGAACACCAACGCCCACGTCTTGACCAGGAACCAGAAGACCGGGACAAACCACTGGATCCACGCCGGCAGGAACGCTGGAACGGGACCAGCCCAGCCACCGAGGAAGAGGGTGACGGTGAGCGCCGACATGTTGAACACATTGATGTACTCC
>CAZULI010000192.1:0-3437 GCA_964621095.1 uncultured Acidimicrobiaceae bacterium
GGTGTTGGGGCGCTACCAGCGGGTCGTCATCCCCGAGATCAACATGGGTCAGCTCTCCCGCATGATCCGCGCTGAGTTCCTCATCCCGACGATGAGCCTGAACCGGATCATGGGTCAACCCATGCGCGCACGAGAGATTGAAGCCGGACTCAAAGAACTCCTTGATGGAGAGGAAACGAAATGACCGAAGCAACACGCTATCAGCGCTCCGATTTCCAAACGGACCAGGAGGTCCGGTGGTGCCCTGGATGTGGTGACTACACGATCCTCGCGTCTGTTCAGAGTTACCTCGCGTCCATCGATGTGGACCGCGACAAGCACGTGTTCGTGTCGGGGATTGGGTGCTCCAGCCGGTTCCCGTACTACATGAACACCTACGGAATGCACACCGTCCACGGACGGGCCCCAGCAATTGCGACAGGGATCGCAATCGCAAACCCAGAGCTGAGCGTGTGGGTGGTCACCGGGGATGGTGACGGTCTCTCGATTGGTGGCAACCACCTGATCCACGCCATGCGTCGCAACGTGAACCTCAACATCTTGTTGTTCAACAACCAGATCTATGGACTCACGAAAGGCCAGTACTCCCCCACCTCTGAGGCCGGCAAGAAGACCAAGACGTCGCCGATGGGATCGATCGATCGGCCCTTCAACCCGGTGAGTCTCGCGCTCGGTGCAGACGCCACGTTCGTTGCGAGGACCCTTGACATGGACCGCAACCACACCATGGCGATGCTCAAAGCGATGCACGAGCACGAAGGTGCCGCATTCCTCGAGATCTACCAGAACTGCAACGTGTTCAACGACAAGGCGTTCATCGACCTCACCGACAAGGACACTCGGGATCAGAACCGAATCTGGCTCCGGGATGGGGAACCGATCGTGTTCGGACCCGAGAACGAGTACGGCGTCGTCATCGATCCTGAAGGAGCACGAGTTGTCGAGATCGCCGACGTGGGCTTGGACAAGATCCACGTCCACCGGGCGGACAACCCGAATCCATCAGCCGCCTTTGCTCTCTCACGCATCTCCCAAGGACCAGTGGGTCCAACCCCACTTGGTGTCTTCCGTGATGTGAAGGTTCCGAGCTACGGCAAGATTCTCCAACAGCAGATGGCAGCGGCCCAGGACTCGAAGGGCCCCGGCGATCTCGCCGCCCTCATCCGCTCGCGCGGAACGTGGACGGTTGAGGCGTAACGGGGAGGTACTCCTTCAGGACCCCCTGATGGGTGCCGATAGGTCGGGAAATGACCTGACGGCCAAACTGGCGACTTAATTCGTGCCACCGGTAGGTTGGTGGCTGCGAGATCGACCGGTTTCGACCGTTGCCTGGAGTAGTCCGATGCATCGATACCTTGCCACCATACTTGCAGCGTTCCTGTTTCTCGCCATACCGGGAATCGCTGAGGCACAGACCGTGGAGCCAACCATCACGTATGTGGGTGCGGGGTGGGGGCACGGTGTCGGTATGAGCCAGTACGGGGCACAGGCCAGGGCGCGTGGCGGCCAGACCTATCAGGACATCCTGGTCGGCGCGACCGGGTACTACCAGGGAGCGTCTCTCAAGACCATGGGGTCAGGCATCGTCAACCCTGGGACGGTGTTCACCAACGTCGCCTCCGACATCACGACGACCGAACTCACCGTCCTGGCAGGGCCGGGCAACGGTGGCGCGGGAGCAACGTTTGTCCGCGAAGGGATGTCCCAGACCGCAGTCCTCAGTCCTGGTGACCGGGTCTCGATCGTCGATACGACCCCCGTCTCGAATCAGGCCAACGGCTGTGACGTGACCATCACCGCGGCCGACGGGACACCAACCCTGCTCGGTGTCGGTGGCTGTGACATCACCGTGTCACTCACCGATGGCGCCACGACCTCCAACCCCGACTACCTCATCAGCGCCACCAACTGTCGCCGCCCAAGCGATTGCACGTTTGGCTACGGCGTGGCGTTCCGAACCGTGGATAACGCAAGCCCACAGCGTGGAAGCTACTCCGACAAGACATGTCCGTCCCCCAACGGCCTCTGCAAGGGGTTTGATCTGGTCGTTGAGACCACACTCGACGATTACACCCGCGGCATCATGGAGGTGCCGTTCTCGTGGCAGACCGAGGCTCTCAAGGCCCAGGCGGTCGCCGCACGCTCCTACGCCGCCTCGTTCGTCGCCGGTGTGCAACATGAGCGCCAAGCCTGTTTCTGCGATGTCCTGAACGACTCCTCATCCCAGGTGTACGCCGGATGGATCGGTCCGACACCGTCGAACTCATCGGGAAGGGCGTCATGGCAGCGATGGAACTCGGCTGCAGTCGCGACAAACGGCATCATCCTCACCCACTGGAGCGCCGTCCCCCAGGGCATTGTTCGAGCGTACTACTCCTCCTCAAACGGCGGGGCGTCAGAGGCGTCAGCCGACAAATGGGGGACAGCCCTGTCCTACCTCGTCTCGGTTCCCGATGCGTGGTCACTCACATCGGAGAATTCACGGGCGTCGTGGACCAGGACGTTCACCTCTGCCCAGGTCATCGACAAGGTGTGGGGTACCAACGCGATCTACGACAACTACCAACTCGTCTCGGCAGAGGTGATCGAACGGAACGCCTCAGGAAGTGCCAAAAAGGTCAGGTTCGTCGCCGACGGTGGTGACCTCGGCACCATCACCAAACAGCTGCCCTTGCGAGCCCCCTCGAGCGGTGCGGCAACGTTCGACGTCAACTGGTTCGGCCTGTGGAGCTGGTACTTCGACATCGACGACTCCCAACTCGTGGACGCTCCCCCGCCGCCTCCGCCCTCATCAGGTCAGCCGAGTGGATCAACCTCGGTGGCGCTCCAAGACCCACGAACCGGGATCTGGTCACTCCGGATGCCAAACGGCAGTGTCAACACGTTCTATTACGGCGACCCCAACGACGTGCCGTTCGTTGGCGACTGGAACGGCAACGGCATCGAGACGGTCGGTCTCTACCGACGGAGCACCGGGTTCCTCTTCATCAGGCACTCCAACACCCAGGGCATCGCCGACATCGAGATCTACTACGGCATCCCGGGTGACATCCCCATCGCGGGTGATTGGACCGGGACAGGAACCGACACCGTCGGCGTCTACCGACCGTCGAACTCCACGTTCTATCTCAGAAACTCGAACACCCAGGGCGTTGCTGACATCACGATCCCGTTCGGCCAACCCGGGGACCAGCCGATCGTCGGGGACTGGGACGGGGACGGCAAGGACACGATCGGCGTCTACCGACCCTCCACCAAGATGGTCTATCTGACGGACGATCTCGAGACCGCGTCGATCTCGGTCTCCTTCAGCTACAGCGGAACGGTGGCGGGTGACGAGGTGATTGCCGGGGACTGGGACAACGACGGCAAGGACACGATCGGGGTGTTCCGTCCGGGTACCCGGACGTTCTACCTCAGGGACACGTTCACCCAGC
>CAZULI010000193.1:0-3422 GCA_964621095.1 uncultured Acidimicrobiaceae bacterium
ACCCAGTTGACACAGGACGTTGAAGCGATCGGCCTCGGCAGGTCGGTGTGGTCGTTCATCCTGGACCCGAAGGGGTCGATCGAGGCGCTGGTTCGTGTGACGCGCATCGGCCATGATCGGCTGACGCTTGATGTTGAACACAACCAAGGTGAGGCGGTGCGCTCCCGTCTCGACGGACCGCTGTTCCGGATGGATGTGAGGTTCTCACAGGCGGTATGGCCGGGAGTTGTGTGGTGTGGCGACCCGTCCTTGTACCGAGTTCCCGACGCACCCATCGTTTCAGGGTGGACACGGGCAGGGTTGACCGGCACGGTGGTTGTCGGCCCCCAGGTTGTGGTGCCGGACGACGTACCGGCGGGTGATCTCGAGGAGCTCCGGGTCAGGGTGGGATGGCCGGCCATGGGTGCAGAGCTTGGAGACCGCATCACCCCCGCCATGACCGGCCTGCTCGACTTGACGGTGTCGTTCACCAAGGGGTGCTACACGGGTCAGGAGCCGGTCGCCAGGTCCCACAACCATGGCGCAAAACCGACGAAGCGACTCGTCCGAGTCTCGACCGATGCCGACGTGGTTTCCGCGGGAGGCGAGTTCGCCATCAACGGGGAGCCGGCGGGACAGATCACCTCGATGCTCACGAGTGGGGAGGGGCTTGGCTACCTTGCCCGCAAATTCGAAACACCGGCTGAGGCGACGGTTGGTGGGACCCCGGTACGGTTGAGCGAGGTTGAGGCCGCCGTCGCCGTCTGACGAAACGCGTCAGAGGGATCTCTGGAAATCCTCATGCATCTGGGAGGGGGTCGGCCCTGTCTGGCCCTGGTACTTGGATCCAAGTTCGGGCGATCCGTACGGGAACTCCGCAGGGGTGGTCATCTGATAGAAGCTGATCTGGCCGATCTTCATGCCCGGGTAGATCGCGATCGGCAGATTCGCCACATTGGAGAGCTCAAGCGTCACCTGGCCCGTGAACCCAGGATCAATGAACCCTGCCGTCGAGTGGATCAGGAGTCCCAGACGGCCGAGGCTCGATTTGCCTTCGAGTCGCGCAACAATGTCGTCCGCAAGCCCGACGGTTTCAAGCGTCGACCCAAGCACGAACTCCCCCGGATGCAGGATGAACGGATCAGTCTCACTCACCGTGATGGTGGTGGTCAGGCCAGCCTGGGGTGCTTTCGGATCGATCAGGGCGTACTTGTGGTTCTCGAACACCCGGAAGTGGGCGTCGCATCGCAGATCAACGCTCGATGGTTGCACCATGGCCGGGTCGTACGGATCGATCACGATCCTCCCCGATGCAACCCCTTCTTTGATGGATCGGTCCGAAAAAATCATCGAACCGCGATCCTAGCCCCCAGCGCGTACCCAGGGTATGAACCCACCGTCACGGTGGGCTGGAGCCCACAGAATGAACCGACGAACACCACACTCCCGCGAGTCTCAGCGTGCGTCGGCTGCATCAACAAGGGCGCGAACCTCGGTTCCGAGCATGCGGATGGCTCGCATCACGTGGGCGTGGTCCATCGTGCCGACACTGATGTGAAGCATGAACCGATTCACGTCGAGAACATCGCGCCAACGCAGGATCTTTTCGGCGACATCCTCTGGGGTGCCGATCACGAGGGAACCCTTGGGACCGGCCATGACCTTGAACTCATCTCTCGTCATCGGACCCCACCCCCGTTCCCGCCCAAGCTGGGTCATCGTGGCGGCGTACGATGGGTAGAACTCCTCGACTGCCTGTTCCATCGATGGCGCAATGTGACCATGGGCGTGAACGGCAAGCGGGACGTCGTCAGGGGAGAACCCGGCCTCATTGAGTTCGTACCGATGCCGCTGGCTCAACACCGCAAACCGGTCGGGAGAACCACCGATGATGGCAAGCGCCACCGGGAGGCCACGCTGGGCAGCACGCACAACCGACTCGAGTGTACCTCCAACGCCGATCCAGATCGGGACCGGGTGATCCGGGCGCGGATAGACCCCGAGATCATCGATCGCCGCCCGAAACGCTCCGGACCAGGTCACGCGTTCGTTGTCCCGGATGGCGAGGAGAAGATCGAGTTTCTCCCGGAAAAGCGCTTCGTAGTCACTCAGCGAGTAGCCGAACAGCGGGAACGACTCGATGAACGATCCCCGACCAAGCATGAGCTCAGCGCGACCCGACGAGACGATGTCGAGGGTCGCGAACTGTTGGTACACCCGAACGGGGTCGTCGGAGGAGAGCACGGTCACCGCAGAACTGAGCTTGATCTGTTTCGTACGGCCCGCCGCGGCGGCAAGCACGACCGCCGGAGCCGACGCAGCGAAATCCGGCCGGTGGTGCTCACCGATCCCGTAGACATCAAGGCCCACCTCATCAGCGAGAACAACCTCATCGAGGACTTCTCTCAACCGGTCACCGTGACTGATGACCGGGTACCCATCTCGGCCGAGCGCTGTCTCGGCGAATGTCGTGATCCCGAGTTCCATGCGTGGGCGGTTCTCCCCTTGTGTCACGCCGTCGACCGGGGGTCAGTCGATGGCATCCAACGCGGCGGTGAGCAGGTCACGGGCCTGGGATGCAACGGCCGTGAGCTCTGGATCGTCGCCGGCAACGCTGAGCATCGCCAACGGATCAACAACCGAGACGCGGGTTGCTCCGTCAACCGTTGCAATGACGACGTTGCACGGCAGCAGGAGACCGATCGAATCATCGAACCCGAGTGCTTTGTGGGCGAGTGTGGGGTTGCACGCACCGAGGATCTTGTAGGCGTCCCCCTCGATACCGAGTTTGGCCTTGAGGGTCGCAGCCACGTCGATCTCGGTGAGGACGCCGAACCCCTGACCCATCAACGCCTCGCGAATGGCTGTCTCGGCATCCGCGAACGAGAGTGTGGAGGTACGTTCGTATCCGTAGGCCGACTGATGCATGATGCTCCTTCCGGACCCGTGGTGATCGGGTCAGCGCTGCGGGGTTGCTTCAGTACATACCCTAGGAACGGTAAATCGCATTGGAACCGGCGCGACCCCGAGCCTGCGTCGACCTAGCTGATCGACAGACACACCTCGTTGGACGCCGGGGACGCATGACCCCCCGTATCGACGGCTCGTACGATGTAGCAGTTGATGCCGGCCGTGAGGTCACGTGGGAAGTCGATGTACTCGGTCGCACCGGCCACGTTGGCGAGATGACTCTTGGATCCACCCGGGTTTTCCGAGTAGAGGAGTTGGTAATGGTCGAGATCCGAGGCGGATGAGGCTGCCCACCGAATGTAGACCTCCCCGCTCCCGCCCCCGACGGTGACCTTCACCCCCGTCACCTTTGCGGGCGGAGGGTCTCCCGCTTTCGTGGTGGTCGTGGTCGGCGCGGTGGTCGTCGTTGCTGGCGCGGTGGTCGTGGTGGTCGGTGCGGTCGTCGTTGTCGTCGCCGGAGCCACAGTGGAGGC